>CAZNVN010000054.1:0-11910 GCA_964576635.1 uncultured Rhodospirillaceae bacterium | reverse complement strand
TTTTCACCATTTTATAATATCATATACTGTTTAAATTCTAATTTATTAGATATTTCTAATAAAATTTTTCTGCTAACTAACTCCGAAATTCTTTGAGCTAAATCGCCCTCTGGTTCATCATAAAATGTTTTGAATAGAAAATGAGCTATAGTTAGCCCTAGAACTCTATCCCCAAGAAACTCTAAACGCTCAAAGCTATTATTTGTATTGTCTAAAATAAAACTAGGATGTTTAAATACCATTAAAAGTAAATCATCCGATTTAAATTCATAATTTATTTTAATTTGAATTTCCTTATTAATCTCAGATTTAAATTTATTCAAGCTATATCCCTTTACCTATTCTTTCTAATCTAGGGCGCATTCTATCATGAGAATAAAAGATTATTTCAGCACGTCCAACAAGATTCTCAATAGGAATAAATCCTAAATTATCAAGAAATCTACTATCTGATGATTGATCTCGATTATCACCCATAGCAAAGAAATGTCCTTTTGGAACATTATAAACATCAGTATTATCAACAATATGATTAGGTGCTACATCAAGAACATCGTATGATACTCCATTCAAAATAGTTTCCATAAACATATTGTAAGTATAATAAGTATTATTGTTAAGACTCCAAGAGCGCCATTCCCCTTTTGATATGCGCGGAACTTCTTCATCATTAACATATAAAATACCCTGCTTTATTTGCACTCTATCTCCCGGAAGACCTACAATTCTTTTTATATAATCTATGCTGGTATCTTTAGTATAAGCGAAAACAGCTACATCCCCCCTTTCAGGTAATTTTCCAAAAACTCTGCCTGAGAAAGGCGGAAAGCCAAAAGGAAAGGAGTGTCTACTAAAACCATAAGAATATTTAGAAACAAACAAGTAATCGCCTTCTAAAAGATTAGGTTTCATTGAACCAGAAGGGATGCTGAAGGGCTCAAATAAAAATGACCTTATTGCTAAAGCAATGCAAACAGCTATTAAAAAAGTTTTATAATTATTATTTATTAAATCAATTGTCTTTCTTATATTAATTAAAGATGCCCCAAATATAATACCTAATATGTTAGTGTTCCTGTCTCCCAAAAAAGATGCACCGGGTATAAACTCAAGAAAAATATTTAATACAAATATTAAACAAATTACTATTCCTAATATTTTCATAATATGTCCTTATAAATCTTATATTATTAACTAAGGGATTTTTCTATCCCTGAAACTATAACTATTGCAAAAGCGAGTCTTCTATCATCTGTGATACTTAATTCTATAGATGGATTCAAGCCATTAGGACAAAGACTTTGAAGTCTTAATAATGCCCCTCCATATAATTTCAACGTTGGTTTTCCAGTAGAAATATTTACAACTTCTATATCTTTAAAAAAAACTCCTTCTCTAAACCCTACTCCTAAAGCTTTAGAACATGCCTCTTTAGCAGCAAATCTTCTTGCATAACAATCAATTTTATTTCTTCTTGCTTCACATTTATTTCTTTCATTTGGCGTATATATTCTATGGGTAAAACGGGTTCCAAACCTATTTATAGTGGAACGTATTCTAGTTGCATCGCAAACATCCTGTCCAATCCCCAATATCATTTTGCCAAATCTATCATTTTTCTCATTTTAATTATGGTTTTTTTAAGTCCTAAGAATATAGCCTCACCTATAAGAAAATGTCCTATATTTAGTTCAGTGACATATTTTATTTTAGATATATCTCCAACGGTATCAAAATTTATACCATGACCCGCATGTACTTCTATCCCTTCTCTATGAGCATATTCTGAAGCAACTTTTAATTTTTCTAATTCTTCAATTTTCTTTTCCTTTTTTGATGAACAAAAATTTCCAGTATGCAATTCAATAATTTTAACTCCCATGCTCTTCGCTGACCTAATTTGCCTTATATCTGGATCTATAAATAAAGAAACGTCTATATTGCTTTTATAAGCATAGTCAATAATTTTTTCCAATAGAAGCAACTTATTTTTTTTAGTATTTACGACATCTAATCCGCCCTCTGTAGTAATTTCCAATCTTTTTTCTGGAACTAAACATATTCTTTCTGGTTGTGCTTCTAAAGCAATATCAAGCATTTCTTGTGTAGGTGCCATTTCTAGGTTCAAAGGTAAATCAATTTCTTCTTTTAACAACTTGATATCACCATCTGAAATATGTCTTCTATCCTCTCTTAAATGTGCGGTAATTCCATC
Source organism: uncultured Rhodospirillaceae bacterium (assembly GCA_964576635.1). Classification (GTDB taxonomy): domain Bacteria; phylum Pseudomonadota; class Alphaproteobacteria; order TMED109; family TMED109. The sequence goes on along the minus strand of CAZNVN010000054.1, from coordinate 9,695 downwards.
TGCACCCGACGACTGAGCTATTTTTGCGGCTTTAACTGGATCAGGATGCACAGATCCCCTTGCATTACGTATAGTAGCTACATGATCAATATTAACTCCTAAGCGAATATACTCATTCATAATTTTTTCTCAATTTACTTTTAATTATATTTTTTCTCTTTATTTGATAATTAGTTATTACATTTTTTACTAAAAAGTAACTTAATAAACCCGATAATACTGAGACTGGAAAAGAACCTAATAATATTAATGGAATTAGCTCCAAGTTAACAATTGCTTCAAATGACGTATAGAAATTTCCTTCAATAAATATTGAACTAATGATTTGACCCAGAACTGAAAGCTCAGTTGTTATTAACTCAATACTAACTAAACCTGAAGAATGACTTGAAATAAGCAAAGAGCCTACTTTAAAATTAATTAAACAAATAAATGGAAAGGTCCATGGATTACCTACAAAGTTTCCTAATATAGAAGCTGCAATACTTCCTCCTAATAACCATGCAAAAAATATCCCAAATAAAAAATGTGCTCCATAGAATGGGGTGAGGGAAAACGCTGTTCCCAGGGAAAAGCCTAAAGCTATAGAATGTGGACTTCCTGGCAGACGCTTTACTCTTAAAGACAAATATTTAAGTGCTCTTTTCCATCCAGCCGTAGGCCACATATATTTAATTGATTTATTTATAAAGTTTTTTTTATATTTCGACTTAAATAGCATTTTTTATCCGGGTCTACTTCCGGGTTTAACCGCAATAGTATTTTTTAAATGGTCAGGCAAATTATCCGGATGATAATTAGGAATATCCAAAGTAACCAAACTAATAAGAGGAACTCCTAGATCAATTTTATCTCCTCCTCTGTTTATTAAAGTTGCCTCAGCAATAATTTCTCCTCCATTAAATCTAACACAATCAAAACATTCTAGAGAAGATTTACCAGTTGTTATGACATCTTCAACTACTAAAATTTTGCTGCCTGGCTTGATTTTAAAGCCTCTTCTAATACTAAAATTTCCCTTGACTCTTTCAACAAAAATATTGGGAAGTGATAGTTGTCTAGAAATTTCGTAACCCAATAGCATTCCTCCCAAAGCAGGAGAAATTATTATGTCTATTTGATTTACATTGATTTTTGTTTTTATCAATTCAACAAGTTTTTTACATATTATTTTAGCAATAACTGGGTCTGAAAATATTAATGCTGATTGAAGATAAATTTTACTGTGCAGACCAGAAGACAAAATAAAATGACCTTCTAAAAGAGCTCCTACAGATTTATAAATTTTTAAAACTTCATTTTCTTCCATTTCAGACATATTTTCATCCTTGTACAAAATAATACTTTGAATTAAGAATCTTTTACACGGGTTACTTCAAAAACATTAATACTCGCTCTGAGTCCTGTTATAATTTCATTTAAATGTTTGATATCCACAACTTCAATATCCATTGATAATTCAAAAAAATCTTCAGATCTTTTCTTTATAATCAAATTCGTGATATTGCCACCAAATTTTGCCACTGTTTCTGTTAAAACATTTAGGCTCCCTGAGGTATTAGTAAGTATAACATTTATCCTTCCAAAATTATTATTACTTTTTATATCATCCCAAGCTAAATCTACCCATAGTTCAGGATGCTCAGTAAATCTTTCCAAAGTGGAACAATCTAATGTATGAACTGTTACTCCCCTGTCTTCTGTCATAAGTCCTATTATTCTCTCACCTTTAAGCGGAAAACAACATTCTCCCATATGAACAGCAACTCCAGATTTTAATCCTTTTAGTAATATTTTAGTTTTTTGTGAATTATTAGAACCTATTTTTTTATGATTCTTTTGATCTGGAAGTATATATTTTATAACTTCCTCACTGTTAATTTTCGCTTGACCAATATCAACAAATAAAGATCTTCTGCTCCTATAAGCCAGACGCTTCAATATAGGATCTAAAAGCTTATCATAAAATTTTTTATTTTTTGATAGAAACCTATTTTCTAATATAGAACGCCCCAATTTTGCAAATTCCTCTCTATCATTTTTACGAACATAGTCATTAATATATGATCTCGCCTTACCCGTTACCACATAATTAAGCCAAGAAGATTGAGGAGATTGGGCATTAGATCTAAGAATTTCAATTTGATTTCCATTAGATAAAAGAGTTTGCAAAGGAGCTGACCTTCCATTAATTTTAGCCCCTACACAAGTTTCTCCTATCTTAGAATGTACAGCAAAAGCAAAATCTATAGGGGTTGCACCTTTTGGCAGAGATATAACATCACCTTTGGGCGTAAAACAAAAAACTTGATCAGAGTACATCTCCATTTTCGTATTTACCAATAAATCTTCAGGAGCTGCAGAATTTCCTAGTATCTCATTTAACTCCTTAAACCATTTTAAATTTGATTTATCTTTTTTCCCTGGACTACTTCCTTGAACCTTATAATCCCAATGAGCAGCAACTCCATATTCAGCTATTTCATGCATTTCTTGGGTTTTAATCTGTACTTCTATAGCTCTACCAACTGGACCTATAACTGTAGTATGTAATGAAGAATATCCATTTGATTTAGGAGTAGAAATATAATCCTTAAATCTACCTGGAATCATAGGCCATATCTGATGAATAGAGCCTAAGGTATTATAACAAGTATCTGTATCACTACAAATTACTCTAAAAGCGTAAATATCAGAAATTTTTTCGAAAGGTATCGATGATTTATTCATCTTTTTCCAGATTGAATATATGGTTTTTTCTCTTCCTTGTATATCCAGTATATTGTTATCGTTTTTAAGTTTCAGATTTAGATCAGTAATAATACTTTTTACTAATCTTCCATCTTCTTTTCTCAAAAAGTCTATTCTTTTAGATAATGAACTTCTTACAGACGGATTTAATTGTGAAAAAGCAATATCCTCCAATTCTTCCCTAATTTTCTGTACACCAATTCTTTGTGCTAATGGAGCATAAATGTCCAAAGTTTCTTTTGCAATTCTAGATCTACGTTCCTCTGAAGAAATAAACTCTATAGTCCTCATATTATGAAGCCTATCAGCTAGTTTGACTAGTAATACCCTAATGTCTCTAGAAATAGCCAATATAAACTTTCTAAAGTTTTCTGCCTCGCTGATTTCTAAACTTGTACTTTCTATTTTGGAAAATTTAGTAACCCCATCAACTAATCTGGCTATTTCCGCACCAAATAATTTTCTTATCTCTGCTCTCGTCGCAACTTCGTCTTCAACTGTATCATGCAACAAAGCTGTCGCTATACTCATCCAATCAAGCTTATATTCTGTGAGTATCCTTGCGACCGCTAAAGGATGAAAGAAATAAGGTTCTCCCGATTCTCTTAATTGTGTTTGATGACGTGATTTAGAAAATTCAAAGGCGCTTAGCAAAACTTTTTTATTTAAACCGGGATCATAACTTTTTACTTTACTTATCAACGAATGGTGATCAAATATTCCACCCGCAAGTGTCATATTGGGATTTACCTTATGTAACTCCATCTCATAATACCCATCCTTTAGATATCTTCATATTTTTCTTGAACTTGCATCCCAAATTTATCAGCATTTTTTTCTATATCATTAATAATATTTTCAGCTGAATCGGAAATAACTTCCTCAGTTTCATCTTCATTTTCTTTCTCTTCTTCTACAATCTGCTTTTGCATAGAAAGAATCAAGTTTTCTTTTAACTCTGTAACATCTACAGTTGATTCAGCAATTTCTCTCAATGAAACAACTGTATTTTTATCATTATCCCTTTCAACAGTTATTTGATCACCCGCAGAAATTTCTCTTCCTCTTTGAACGGCAAAAACGACCAGATCGAAGCGATTATTTATTTTCTCTATACAATCTTCTACCGTAATCCTAGCCATATTATTTTCCCACAATTAAAATTAATTACTAGCTTATAAAACGAAAAAACTATACATGCAAATAGGAAATTGAATTCGTTTTCATTTTATTTAAATTTTTTCTAGAATACTTTACTAACAGATCTTTTATATTTCTATAACTATTAGGATCTTTCCAAGCCGGATTCAAGTCAAAAATAGGATATAATACAAAATCTCTATTATAAATCTCAGGGTGTGGTAAAATTAACTTCTTTTCTAATTTAATTATCTCTCCTCTACAGTCTATTATATCTAAATCCATCACTCTAGGAGAATTTTTAACTAGACTTCTTCTCCCAAATATATTTTCAATTTTCTTTAAACGTTTCAGAATATCTAATGCACACATATTTGTTTGAATTAGTACCACACTATTACAAAAGAGAGGACCTAAACCACCAGGTTGAGGTCTATTTATATATATTTTGGAAAATTTTACTACCCTTAATCCATTTCTAAGCAAATACTTAAATACTATTTTTAAGTTATTTTTTGGATTAGACATATGGCCTCTTAAATTAGAACCTATTCCTATCAGAACTCCTGTTTTTGCTAAATTATACATAAATATTTAAAGCCTTTATAATTTAATTACATTTATTAATTATGTTAACATCAAGATAAATATAAGTGCATTTATTTTATTAGTATTAATCAGAGTAATGAAAAATGAAATTACCAGATAAAAACTGTGTTCTATGTCCAAGATTGGAATTATATAGAAAAAAATTAAGAAAATTAGAGCCTAGTTGGTTTAATTCACCAGTACAATCCTTTGGAAGCTTAAAATCTAAACTACTAATAGTCGGGTTAGCTCCGGGAGTAAAAGGTGCAAACCGGACAGGTAGACCTTTCACCGGGGATTATGCTGGAAAGCTTTTGTATTCTTCTTTGCTTAAGTACTCTTTTGCAGAGGGAAAGTATTTAGAAAACAGAAATGACAGTTTAAAATTAGTAAACTGTAGAATCACTAATTCCGTTAGATGTGTTCCTCCACAAAATAAACCAACTATGGATGAAAGAAATACTTGTAGAGAATTCTTAGAAAGTGAAATAAAAAACATGAGTAAATTAAAAATAATTTTAGCTTTAGGACTAATTGCACACTCCGAAATTTTAAAAATATTTAGTAAAAAAATATCAGAATTTCAATTTGGACACGGAACTAATTATGATCTTACAAATACAATTTCTATTTATAGTAGTTATCATTGTTCAAAATACAATACACAAACTAATCGCCTAACTGAAACAATGTTTCACAAAGTTATAGAAAATATAAAATTAAATATATTAACTTAAGTTTATAAATTTTCTTCTATAATTCTATTAAATTCACCAGAACTAGGGTTTATTCGGCTTGAATAAACGTTAATCAGCTCACCATTTTTGCTTACTAAATACTTATAAAAATTCCATTTGGGTAATTTTTTACTACCATAATTACTTTCAATCCAAAGAAAGAAAGGATGCTTATTATTTCCTTTAACTATGACTTTGCTCATTATAGGAAAGGTTACGCCATAGTTTATCTCACAAAATTCCTTAATTTCCTCATTATCACCAGGTTCTTGATTGAAGTCATTTGAAGGAACCGCTATTATTATAAGACCTCGTTCTCTATATTTTTCCCAAAGCAATTGTAACTCGCCATATTGATTAGTAAAACCACATGCGCTAGCAGTATTAACTACCAAAATTAAATCGGTAGAAAATTCACTTAAATATACTTTATTACCATCTATATCATCAAAAGATATATCATATATAGATGTATCTTTTGACCCAACAGAAACACAGAAAAATAATAATAGAAAATTAAGTTTTATAATTTTTTTAAACATATTTCTCCTAGCCTTTATACTTTTTCTCTCATTAATCTCTGTTTTTGTCTTTCCCAATCTTTTCTTTTTTCTGTAGCCCTTTTATCATACAATTTTTTACCTTTGCCTAATCCAATTTCAACTTTAACATATCCTTTATTATTAAAATACATTTTAAGAACAACTAAAGTAAATCCTTGTTTATTGACACTTCCACTTAGTTTATTAATTTGTTTTTTATGAAGTAATAATTTTCTTACTCTTAAAGGAGAATGTTGCACATCTTTTTGTGTATTAGAATATTCAGAAATATGACAATTTATTAGCCACATTTCTCCATCTCTTGGGTCAGCATATGAATCCCCTATACTAGCTTTTCCAAGTCTCAAAGATTTTACTTCTGATCCAGTTAATTCTATCCCTGCTTCAATAACATCTGTTATTTCATAATCACGTCTGGCACGCCGATTCAATATAGCTGATGCCATCAACCCTGCTTACTGATTAATTGCAACTTCTCTAAAGAATCTCTTAATTTATTTTTTGTCTCCTGTAATGGCTCTACTAAAGGTAATCTTACCTCCGAGCTACAAACACCCAATAGAGATGCAGCATATTTTACAGGAGCAGGACTAGTTTCTAGGAAAAGAGCATTATGAAGTGGCATAAGCCTTTCTTGAATATTTCTTGCTTCATTTATTTTTCCGTTTTTCCACTCATTATGGAAATTAGACATTAATTGAGGTGCCACATTAGCAGTTACAGAAATTATTCCTTCTCCACCAGCTGCCATGAATCCAAGTTGAGAAGGATCTTCTCCTGAAAACTGTGTAAATTCTAAACCGTCAAGGGCTATCCTTAGATTAGTAGGTCTTGTTGGATCATTACTCGCATCTTTTACACCTATAATATTTGGAAGCTTAGCAAGTTCAACCATTGTTTCTATAGACATATCAACAACTGATCTTCCAGGAATATTATAAATAAATATTGGAATATTAGTTGAATCATTTATAGCCTTAAAATGAGAATACATCCCTGCCTGAGTAGGTTTATTATAATAAGGCATAACCACTAATACAGAATTAGCTCCTGCTTTTTCAGCATGTGCAGTCAGTCTAATTGCTTCCTCAGTAGAATTGGACCCAGTGCCAGCAATTACTGGTACTCTTCCTTTTGACACTTCCAAAGTCAAATCTATCACTCTTTCATGCTCTTCATGACTAAGCGTTGGAGATTCTCCTGTAGTTCCACATGGAACTAATCCATTAGTCCCTTGGTTTATCTGCCATTCAATCAATTCCTGAAATTTTTTTTCATCAATCTTTTGTTCCTTAAATGGCGTAATTAAAGCGACAAATGATCCTGAATAATCCATATCCATAATAGCCTCATTTACCTTTGGTTAATAATAGAACATTTATTTAATTTCAATAAATATTTTATTTCTCAATAGATTAGCTATAGTTGCATAAAATGTTTAGTTATATTTTATTTAATAGAAAAGAAAATCTTTTTTTGGCTTTTATAATATTGATGTTCTTAATAAGCCAACATCAGACTATCTACGCAAAAACCCCGATATTCAGTGAAGAGAATATCAATTATATCTCTAAAATAATAGATTCCTCTAGTAGTAAAAGATCTTCAAATTACAAACAAATAGGAGATAGTGACCACTCCTTAGCTCTAAAAGACCTATCTGATTGGATTTATTTTACTCATAATACTGAACATATAGATTTAAAAGAACTAAAAAAGTATTATCTAAAATATCAAACTTGGCCATCTATATCAAAAATAAAGATAGCTATAGAAAAAAAAATTCAGTGGTTTAGTAATTCAGAAAATAATGATGAAAATTGGCTACATATAAATACACCTATCTCATATCTAGGAAAAATAAAATTATCCGATAATATATTAAAAAACAAAAAATTAGATCCAACTTATAGAAAGAAACACTTAGATATAATTGTGAATTCTTGGATAAATGGAAAATTTAAACAGTCTGATGAGAACTATATTCTTAAATACTATTCTTCATCTCTTAGTCAACTAGATAATGCTAAAAGATTGGATAATCTAATATGGAACAGAGATTGGAAACATGCAAAAAGACAATTAAAAAGAGTAAGTGAGGAATATTATAAACTAGCAATTGCAAGAATAAAACTTGCAAGACGTAGTTATGGAGTGGATGAAGCAGTATCTAAAGTACCTGTAAACTTAAAAAATGATGAAGGACTAGTATACGAAAGAATAAGATGGAGGCGTATTTCAAATTTAAGAGAATCTTCACTCGAAATGCTTAAGCATTATCTTTCAAATGGGAATAAAATTAATAATCCTGATAGATGGTGGATTGAAATTAACTGGCACACCAGAAAATTAATTGAAATGAATAATCCTTCTGAAGCCTATAATTTATTAAAATTTCATGGTCAAAAGTCTATAATCAATATATCAAGTGCAGAGTGGTTATCAGGATGGATAGCATTACAATTTTTAAATGACCCTGAAAAAGCAAAAATACATTTTTTAAAAATGATATCATTAGTTAAAATGCCAATCTCCAGGGCAAGAGCTAACTATTGGCTTGGCAGAACAGAGAAGGTATTAGGAAGTAACTCTAGTTCATTAGAGTATTTTAAAAAAGCTGCGAATTTTAATTCCACATATTACGGATTGCTTTCTAATCAACTGATTCCTGAAAACCTGAGAACTAGTAAAAAAATCTATTTAAAATTTGACATAGAGTATAATATTTTAAAAGACCCAAGATTAAATGCTCTTAGACTTTTAGCATTTGCTAATGAACAAAGATACAGTAGAAAATTTATAAATGGACTAATAAATAAACCTCTTGACGCAGTGTTCATAGAAAAAATACTTCATCTCTTAAAACAAGCAAAAAGAACAGATCTATTTATAATCAGTACTAAAAAAGCAATAAAATATGATCCCTCTTTTCAAAAATACTTATTTCCTTTTCCTTATGATAGCAAAATAAATTTTAATAACGCTAAAGAAAATATCGATCAATCATTATTGATCTCTATGGCTAAGCAAGAAAGTGAGTTTTTCAGCAACGCAAAAAGCAGAGTGGGAGCATTAGGCATACTTCAAGTGATGCCTAAAACAGCAAAATTAGTCTCTAAAAAACTTGGTATTAATTACAATAAAAAGCTTTTAGCAAACAATCCTAATTATAATATTAAAATTGCTAGCACATACCTTTATTATTTATTAGAAGAATTTAATGGATCCTTAGTACTAGCTTTAGCTAGTTATAATGCTGGGCCTACAAGAGTCACTAGATGGATAAAAACATATGGTAATCCTAATGATAAAGATATAGATACTATAGATTGGATCGAAAAAATACCATTTAGGGAAACCAGAAACTATGTACAAAGAATTCTTGAAAACTATGTTGTTTACCAAAAAGTTTTACAAGACAGGGAAGCAGAAAAACAAAAAAATATCTTAAAGTTACTAGAACAAGGATCTTAAACAGGTGAATAATATTTCGTTCTTAAGAGCACACAAGATTTTATCTAAAGTTATACTTCAAACTCCTCTATTATTTGATGAATATTTAAGCAAAAAAATGAATGCTAAAATATTTTTAAAAGCTGAATCTCTTCAACGTACAGGATCTTTTAAAATTAGGGGAGCCTATAATCACTTACATAATATGCAAAAAAAATATCTTAAAAACGGTGTTCTGACATGGTCATCAGTGAATCATGCTCAAGCAGTAGCTGAAGTAGCTAATATATTTAACACAAAATCTACAATAGTAATGCCAAAAGATGCTCCTAAGAACAAAATAAGAGGAACACTAAGAAGAGGTGCAAAAATTATATTTTATGATAGAGAAAAGGAGAATAGAGAAGAAATAGGAAAAATAATTGCAAAACAGCATAAATTAAAAATTATACCTCCTTATGAC
>CAZNVN010000053.1:0-12013 GCA_964576635.1 uncultured Rhodospirillaceae bacterium | reverse complement strand
AAATGGAAAATATTATTAAAGCAGAAAAGAATTCAGAAGTGTCAGAAATATTTATAAAAGAAAATGATGCAGTTTTTGTTGATCAAGAGTTAATATCATTCATATGATAAAAATGTCTGCTAATATTAAACCATATTTATTAAATATTACTGAGAATGAATTATTAGAACTTTATTCTCGTTTAAATAATACAAGATTACCAGACCAACCACCAGGAGAGCCTTGGCTGAGTGGAACTGATTTAAATTGGTTTAAGACAATATTAGACTATTGGAAAAAAGATTTTGATTGGAAAAAATCGGAAGCAGAATTAAATACTTTTCCTCAGTTTAAAACAAATATCTCAAATATCGATATACATTTTATTTATTCCAAAGGGAAAGGAACAAAGGTCTTACCTTTATTACTAATGCATGGATGGCCAGGATCTGTTTTTGAGTTTCTTGATATTATTCCTATGCTATCAGATCCTCAAAAATATGGAATTAATTCAGATGTTGCTTTTACAGTAGTGGCTCCTTCTTTACCTGGGTTTGGATTATCTTTTACTCCTAATCAAAAAAGGTTTGGGGTAGAAGAGATTGCTGACTTATTAACTGAGTTAATGACAAAAAAACTCTCTTATAATAAATTTTGTGTTCAAGGAGGAGACTGGGGATCAATGGTTGGTTCAAGAATTAGCTATAAGTATCCAGAAAATATCATAGGTCTACATCTAAATATGCTGGCTTTAAGAAGAGAATATAGTAATAAAAATATTTTTTCTCCTGAGGAACAAGATTATATAGATCAGATAAAAAACTGGAGATTGGAAGGAATGGGTTATCAAGCAATCCAAGGCTCTCGCCCACAAACTCTAGCCTATGCGTTATCAGATTCACCTGCTGGACTTGCCGCATGGATATGTGAAAAATTTTATGAGTGGACTGATTGTAAAGGTACTCCGGAAAACTCAATGTCTTTTGATAAAATGTTAGCAAATATTTGTTTATATTGGTTTAGTGGAGCTATTGGTTCATCATTTTGGCCTTATTATGCTAGAAATCATAGACCATGGTTTATTCCTGAGGGGAAGACAATCAGTGTCCCTGTTGGTTATGCTGAATTTCCAAAAGAAATGCTCAGACCTAAAAAATTATTAGCAGAAAAAACATATATCAATATTAAAAGGTGGACAAAAATGTCAAAAGGAGGACATTTTGCAGCACTGGAACACCCTCAACTATTGGCAAAAGAAATATGTAGTTTTTTTTCTTATGATATTTGAAAGCTATTAAAAAAAATTAAAAAAAGTTTCTTTTAATTTCTGATCGAAATCACTCATCTTAATTTTATATCCCATTGCTTGAGTAGAGGTTACAGAAAAATTTTCTAAACCACATGCAGTAATCCCTTCATATGCACTTAAATTTGTATTTATATTTATAGAAATTCCATGGTAGGTTACCCAACGACTAACTCTGACTCCTATGGCACCTATTTTTGACTCGCCATAATTAGTATTAACCCAAATGCCAGTTCTACCCTTTACGGAAAATGCTTTTATATCAAATTTCTTTAGCGTAGCAATACACCATTTTTCAAGCATACTTATATAAAGTTTTATATCTTTTTTTCTTAAATTTAAATTTAACATTATATATATCACTCTTTGCCCTGGGCCGTGAAAGGTTACTTTGCCTCCTCGTTTAGTTTTTATAATAGGAATATTACCAGAATTGAAAATCTCTGTATTTAATGCACTTGTTCCACAGGTATATACTGCAGGATGTTCTAGTAACCAAACACATTCAGAAGACTTTTTATTATAGATATTTCTTACTCTATCTTCCATTATTCTTACTGCATCTGGGTATAGTATTTTATTTGTGCTTATTTTCCACTCTAAAGTATTATTTTTATTTATAACTGTATTATTCATGTATAAACTATTCATATTGATGCTCTAGTGATAATTTATGGTCAGAGTTAAACTATATTATCATATTTTTTATTTAAATCAGAACAACTTAATGAAATTTTGGATAGTAAAATGAAAAATTCTTCTGAAAACAAAATTAATGAAAATATTAAAAAGAAAGTTGTTTTAGGTTTTGGTATTTCAAGAGATTTTGTTAATCAGGTTAGAGAAAATATTAATTCTTTGGATATAAATTTTCTAAAAGACAAGGTTTTATCTCTTCATCCAGCAGATATGGCAGATCTTTTTGAAATCTTAGGGGAAGAGCATAGAAGAAGCCTGGCTTCTCATTTACAGGATGGGCTTCCTGCAGAAGCGTTGGCATCTTTAGATGAACAAGTTTTAAATGATGTAATAGAAAATTATAAACCTGGAGTACTAGGAGATCTCTTAGGTAAAATGGATACCGATGATGCTGCTTATATCATAGATAGTATCGAAGAAGAAAGAAGAGATCCTCTTTTAAAACAAATAAAGTCTGAACCTAGAAAATTAATTGTTCAAGCTTTGGAGTTCCCTGAGATGACGGCCGGTCGATTAATGCAAAGAGATTATGTTGCGGTTCCAAGGTATTGGACCGTAGGACAAGTGATAGATTACCTAAGAGGATCAGCAAAAGTTCCAGATAAATTTTATTCTATATTTGTTGTTGATCCAAGACACTCTCCTGTAGGAACAGTACCTCTTTACACCATGATGAGAAGTAAAAGAGATATAGTTTTAGAAAAAATTATGACTGATGATCCTATATTGGTCCCCGTAAATATGGATCAAGAAGATATAGCTTATCTGTTTGAACAATATGATCTAACTTCAGCACCTGTAGTGAATGCACAAAACAGATTAATAGGAATGATTACCGTAGACGATGTAGTTGAAGTGATTCAAGAAGAAGCTGAAGAAGATATGTTGAAGTTGGCTGGTGTAAGTGGCGATACTGATTTATATTTAGCGGCATGGCAGACAGCTAGAGGAAGGTTTCCTTGGTTATTTGTAAATTTGTTTACGGCAGTTCTTGCATCAATTACTATTGGAATTTTTGAAGGTACTATCAAACAAATTGTAGCCTTAGCCATATTAATGCCAATAGTGGCATCAATGGGAGGAAATGCGGGAACTCAAACTTTAACAGTTGCAGTGAGGGCTCTTGCAACTAGAGAGTTAAATGCTTCTAATGCATTAAGTGTTTTTGGTAAAGAAATATTAGTGGGAGTATATAATGGCGTAATTTTTGCTGTGATAGTGGGTTTACTTGCTGCTTTTTGGTTTGGAGAACAAGGCTTAGGAATCGTTATAGCTCTTGCAATGTTATTTAATTTATTTGTTGCCGGTCTTTTTGGTGCAGCAATTCCAATGTTACTCCACCGCTTCAAAGTTGATCCTGCTGTAGGAGCTTCTGTTTTGTTAACTACGGTCACAGATGTAATTGGATTTTTTGCGTTTTTAGGGCTAGCTTATATCATGCTAGTAAATTAAATTTTATAGAGGATTTTTAATGATTAGTAATAGAAAAGAAGATTTGAATTTTGATCTAGGAGAAACTGCAAATATGATTAGGGAAACCGTTAAGAGTTTTTCCGACAATGAAATAGCTCCTAGGGCTACTGAAATAGATAAGAAAAATGATTTTCCTTCTGATTTGTGGGAAAAAATGGGAAAACTGGGAATATTAGGTGTAACAGTTGAAGAAAAGTGGGGAGGAAGCGGACTAGGATATTTAGAGCATATAGTGGTGGTAGAAGAAATAAGTAGAGCATCAGCCTCAGTGGGCTTGTCTTACGGTGCACATTCAAATCTTTGCGTAAATCAGATTCGTTTAAATGGAAATGATCAACAACGGGAAAAATACTTGCCAGGTCTTATAGAAGGAAAAAAAGTTGGAGCTCTTGCCATGAGTGAAGTTGGAGCAGGATCTGATGTGGTAGGAATGAGTACACAGGCTGTTTTAAAAAATGATCACTATCTCCTAAATGGCACTAAGATGTGGATTACAAATGGACCCGATGCGGATGTTTTAGTTGTATATGCAAAAACAGATAAAAATGCAGGTTCAAAGGGGATTTCTGCTTTTATTATAGAAAAAGATTTTTCTGGTTTTTCGACTGCTCAAAAACTTGATAAACTTGGAATGAGAGGATCTAATACATGTGAGTTAGTTTTTAATGATTGTGTGGTTCCAAAAGAAAATATTTTAGGAAATGTTAATGAAGGTGCAAAAGTGTTGATGAGTGGTCTGGATTATGAACGAGTTGTTTTAGCAGGAGGGCCATTAGGCGTTATGCAAAACTGCTGGGATATCATTGTTCCTTATGTTCATGAAAGAAAACAATTTAACCAACCTATAGGTAATTTTCAGCTAATTCAGGGAAAGTTAGCAGATATTTACACAACAATGAATGCCTGTAAATCTTATGCTTATAATGTAGCGAAGGCTTGTGATAGAAAAGAAACAACTAGAAAAGATTCTGCGGGGGTAATATTATATACTGCCGAAAGATGTACTGAAATAGCTCTTCAGGCGATACAAATATTAGGTGGGAATGGGTATATTAATGATTATCCAGTTGCAAGATTGTTAAGAGATTCTAAATTATATGAAATTGGTGCAGGTACTAGCGAAATAAGACGTATGTTGATAGGAAGAGAGATTTTTGAGGAAACTACTTAATGACAAGGTTGTTTTCTAGTTTATTATCTTTGATATTTATATTTTTTATTACATTGATGATAAATTCCAATTTATATGCGGAGGAACAAATACCAGATTTTCCTTATGATCCAGAGGAACGGGCAACGGAAATGAAAAGGTGTGCTAGTGTGTGTATTAGAAGACAAGATATATGTTTGCAGAGAGAAGATAACAGCGAAGAGTCACAGCAAATGTGTCAATCGCAATTCATAATTTGTATAAATCAGTGTAAATAATTATTGGAGGTTGATTTGAATAAAAAAGATGTAGTCATAACTGGAGTCGCGAGGACACCTATGGGAAGCTTTCCAGGTGTTCTTTCAACTATGTCCGCACCAAGTTTGGGTAGTATTGCTATTCAAGCAGCAATAAAAGAATCTAATTTAAAACCCGAAGATGTGGATGATGTGATAATGGGATGTGTTCTGCCTGCTGGTATGGGTCAAGCTCCTGCAAGACAAGCTGCTATTGGTGCTAATATTCCAGTAAGCACAGGAGCTACCACGATCAATAAAATGTGCGGTTCTGGTATGCGGTCTGCGATGATAGCAAACGATCAAATTATTGCTGGCTCTAGTAATATTTCTGTAGCAGGTGGAATAGAAAGTATGTCCAATACTCCTTATATTTTACCAAAAGTAAGAGCAGGTCTTAGAATGGGACATGGGGAAGTCAAGGATCATATGTTTATTGACGGGTTAGAGGATGCTTATGAGCCAGGTAGATTGATGGGTACTTATGCGGAGGATACAGCTGAGGCTTATCAATTTACTAGAGAACAACAAGATGAATTTGCTATTCGTTCTTTGAAAAGAGCAAAAAAAGCAAATGAGGATGGAACATTTAAAAATGAAATTGTTCCTGTTCAGATTAAAACTCGTAAAGGAGAAACTGAAATATTTAATGACGAACAACCCTTTACGGCAGATATTTCTAAAATTCCCAATTTGAGACCTGCTTTTAAGAAAGATGGAACGGTAACTGCGGCAAATTCTTCATCTATATCTGATGGAGCTGCAGCTCTAGTGATAATGACTTTGGAAGAAGCAGAAAAAAGAAATATAAAACCTTTGGCTAGAATTATATCACATTCTACTAATAGCCAAGAACCTGCCTGGTTTACAACAGCTCCAATTGGCGCGATAAAAAAAGTATTAGAGAAAGCAAGTTGGAAACTTAATGATGTAGATTTGTTTGAAATAAATGAAGCATTCGCTATAGTTCCAATGGCAGCTATGAAAGACTTAAGTTTGTCTGCAGATATAGTGAATATTCATGGTGGTGCCTGTGCTTTGGGTCATCCAGTGGGCACTTCTGGAGCAAGAATTATAGCAACTTTAATTACTGCTTTGGAGAAATACAACTTAGATAAGGGTGTTGCTTCTTTATGTATAGGAGGTGGAGAGGCTACAGCTATAGCAATAGAGAAATTTAAATAATTATAAACTGAGAAAAACATGGTTGATGTAATTGAAAGTGCAGTAGATACAAGTTCCAAGAATTATATTAAAAATAAGAATATAATGACAAAGCTAGTTTCTGATCTGACTAATAAAATCAGTTCTGTTAAGACTGGACCTGCAGAAGCAGTAGAAAGACATTTAAGTAGAGGAAAATTACTCCCTCGAGATCGAATTGATAATTTAATAGATCCAGGATCACCTTTTCTAGAATTTTCTCCACTGGCAGCCTTTAATCTTTACAATAACGAAGCACCAGGTTCTGGTTTAATAACAGGGATAGGAAGAATTGAGGGCAGAGAGTGTGTTTTAATTGTAAATGATGCCACAGTTAAAGGTGGTACTTTGTATCCAATGACTGTGAAAAAACATCTTAGAGCCCAGGAAATAGCTCTAGAGAACAGGTTGCCTTGTATTTATTTAGTAGATTCTGGTGGAGCAAATTTACCACATCAAAGCGAAATGTTTGCCGATAAAGATGGATTTGGCAGATCATTTTTTAATCAATCAAATATGTCTGCTAAAGGAATAGCCCAGATCGCTATAGTAATGGGGTCTTGTACAGCAGGTGGAGCTTACATTCCCGCCATGTGCGATGAATCCATTATAGTCAAAAATCAGGGTACTATTTTTTTAGGAGGTCCTCCTCTTGTAAAAGCAGCTATAGGTGAAGAGGTTTCCGCAGAGGAATTAGGTGGTGGAGAGCTTCATAGCAAAAAAAGTGGAGTGACTGATCATTTGGCAGAGAATGATGAGCATGCACTCAATATTGCTAGAAATATTATTGCTACGATGACTGCTAATAAAAGTAATTTTAAGAAAGGTTACTTTATTACTCCTGAACCTCCTAAATATGACATTGAAAGTCTTTATGGAGTAATTCCAGACTCATTGTCTGTTCCCTACGATGTTCATGAAGTTATTGCAAGAATTGTAGATGGAAGCAAGTTCACAGAATTTAAGACACTGTATGGACCTACACTGGTGACTGGTTTCGCTAGAATTATGGGATTTAGGGTAGGAATTATTGCAAATAATGGTATTTTATTTTCCGAAAGTTCTTTGAAAGGAGCACACTTTATAGAATTATGTGCGCAAAGAAAAATTCCACTAGTATTTTTACAGAATATAGCAGGTTTTATGGTAGGAAAGAAGTATGAAGAAGGCGGAATAGCTAAAGATGGAGCTAAATTAGTGAATGCTGTGTCTACGGTAAATGTTCCCAAATTTACTGTCATTATAGGTGGTTCTTTTGGCGCTGGTAATTATGGCATGTGTGGGAGAGCCTATGGGGCAAGATTTTTATGGTCATGGCCTAATTCTAGGATTTCCGTTATGGGAGGAGAACAAGCAGCAAATGTACTAGCTACAGTGAGACAAGATGCTAATAAAAGACGGGGGCTCAAATGGACAAAAAAACAGGAAAAAGATTTTAAGAAGAAGATATTGGACCAGTATGAATTTGAAGGAAATCCGTTTTATGCATCTGCTAGAATTTGGGATGATGGAATTATAGATCCAGCAGATACTAGAAGAGTTCTAGGATTGTCTATAGGTGCTTCTTTAAATGCACCAATTGGGGATACTAAATTTGGTCTATTTAGATTGTAATTAGCCATGAAAAAATTATTACTAAAGAATGTTGATGAACGCGGAGTTTTTTATCTTACATTAAATCGTCCTGAAATAATGAATGCTTTTGATGATGCTTTGATAGCAGAATTAGATAAAACTTTTTCTGAAATAGAAAAAAACGATAAAATTAGGGCGTTAATTTTAACTGGAAAGGGTAAAGCATTCTCTGCGGGAGCTGATTTCCATTGGATGCGTCGTATGTCTAAGCTAACTCGCGAGAAAAATATTCAAGATGCTATGGTATTTTCTAATATGCTAAGAAAATTACATACATTACGCATTCCTACTATTGCTAAAGTAAACGGAGCAGCTTATGGAGGAGGTGTAGGTTTAGTTGCGGCTTGCGATATTGCAATAGGTGGAGAAAATGCGAAGTTTTGTTTGTCAGAAGTCAGGTTGGGACTTATACCCGCAGTTATTAGCCCTTATGTAATACGTAGCGTAGGTTCAAGAAATGCAAGATATTTATTTTTAACAGCGACTCCAATATCGGGGACTAAAGCCGTATCTATGGGACTAATTAATGAATCTGTACAAGATAAAGAGATGGACGAATATCTTGAGAAAATTCTTTCTTCTATTTTAAAGGGAGGTAAAAAAGCACAAGCTATGTCCAAAGATTTGATTTTTGCTGTCGAAGGAAAAGAAATTGATGCTAATGTTTTAAGAGATACAGCAATAAGAATAGCGGATGCGAGGGCTGATATAGAAGGCAAAGAGGGGGTTGAAGCTTTTTTAAATAAGAGAGCTCCTAACTGGCAAGAATAATGATTAAGAGATTGTTAATTGCAAATAGGGGAGAGATCTCTCTCAGAATACAGAAAACTTGTAAAAGAATGAACATAGAAACTGTGGCAGTTTATTCTGATGCAGATAAAAATGCTAGACATGTCAAGAATGCTGATAAATCTATTTATATAGGAGGTGCAGACTCTAAAGATAGTTATTTAAACATTAAGTCTATAATTAAAGCTGCAATTATTGCTAAGGCTGATGCTGTTCACCCAGGATATGGTTTTCTTTCTGAGAATGCTGATTTTGCAAAGGCAGTATTAAACAAAAATTTAATTTTTATCGGTCCCAAGCCTTCATCAATAAGGGCAATGGCTCTAAAATCTAAAGCAAAAACCATGATGGGAGAGTCAGGTGTTCCGATTGTTCCTGGTTTTAACATAGAAAAGAAAAACAAAGCAGAAATACTTAAAAATTCTGAAAAGATAGGTTTTCCTATAATTATAAAAGCCTCGGCAGGAGGAGGAGGTAGAGGAATGAAAATTGTTAGATCAGAGAAAGATCTATTTATCAGCATAGCTGCAGCAAAAAGAGAAGCTAAAAGTTCATTTGGTAACGAGAAAATAATTATAGAGAAATATTTGGAAAATGCTCGTCATGTAGAAGTTCAAATAATAGGAGATATAGAAGGTAATTTTGCAGTACTAGGGGATAGAGATTGTTCTATACAAAGAAGACATCAAAAAGTTATTGAAGAAGCACCAGCACCTAATATGAATGAAAAGCTTAGAAAAAAAATGGCTAGTCAAGCAATAAAGGTGGCTAAAAAAATTTCTTATTTAGGAGCAGGAACTGTAGAGTTTTTAGTATATAAAAACAATTTTTACTTTATAGAGATGAATACTAGGTTGCAAGTAGAACATCCCGTAACTGAATTAATTTTCGGAGTAGACCTAGTAGAGATGCAACTTCGTGTTGCTAATGGTGAAAAGATTAAAATTAGTCCTCTAATAAAAGGACATTCAATTGAAGCAAGAATATATGCAGAAAATCCAGAATTAGATTTTTTACCTTCTCCAGGAAAAATCACTAACTTTTCAATTCCCAATTCAAATAATATACGAGCAGATTTTGGATATTTTGAAGGCGATTATGTATCGTCCTACTATGATTCTATGTTGGGCAAGTTGATAGTCCATGGAAAAAATAGAGAAAAGGCTATTAAATTGCTATCAGGCGCCCTTAAAGAAACGCTAATTGTTGGAGTTGATAGTAATATAGATTTTTTAAGGAGAATAATAGATCATCAATCTTTTAAAAAAACATCACTAGGAACAAGCTTTATCAAAAATTATTGGAAAGACCTTTTTCCATCTATAGAAGAAAAAACCTTGCTTTTAGGAATAAGTGTTTGTTTATTTTTAATTAAAAGATCAAGAGCAAAAACAAATTCTACGTCTCCGTGGGATATGATGGATAGTTGGAGACATTTTAAACCTAGTGGAGAAAAATTTATAATTGAAGAAAGAAAAATTCAATATAATATTGAATGTTTTAGTTTTGATAGGGGAAATTATGCTTTTAGAATATTGAAACCTAATTTAACTAAGTTGGTGAATATATCAATATTGAATAGCGATAAAGGAAGAATTTACTCAATAAAATATAATAAGAAAACACTAAAGGTGACTCTTGTTAAAAAAGAAGATAATTCTCTTTATGTAATATATGATGGGCATCATTTAAAAATAAATGTTTTGGAAAGATTCTCCTCCAATTATAAGGGAGAGTTAACTAGTGGATCTCTTGAAGCACCTGTGCCTGGAAAGGTGGCAAAGGTATATGTTAAAAATAATCAAAAGGTAAAAAAGGGAATTATTTTAGTAATTATAGAGGCTATGAAAATGGAACATTCAATAATTGCTCCATTTGATGGTATAGTAAAAAACATAGCAGTTAAAGAGGGAGAGCCAATAGAAGAAGGACATACAGTTACAGAATTAGAGAAGATTAAATAGGAGGTATAAATGAGTGATGTTTTAATATATGAGGTTGGAGCCAGAGATGGATTGCAAAATGAGACTGTTCCAATGGACACTCAACAAAAGATAAAATTGATCAATATGCTTTCAGATACAGGACTTAAAAAGGTAGAAAGTGCTGCCTTTGTATCTCCCAAATGGGTGCCTGCAATGGCTGATTCTAAGGAAGTTATGGATTCAATTGTTCGTAAGAAGGGAGTTAATTATCCAGTTTTAGCTATGAATATGAGAGGTTTGGAAGGGGCCATATCTGTTGGAGCGGATACAGTATGTATTGGTACAGCTCCAAGTGAAATGTTTTGTAAAAAAAATACAAATTGTACAATTAAAGAATCATTGGAAAGAGCTGAAAATATTTCAAAAATGGCTCTAGAAGAAGGAATGAAGGTAAGAGGTTATGTCTCCTGTGTGATTTATTGTCCATATGAAAAAGATACTGATCCAATTTCAGTAGCTAGAATGTGTGAACAATTAAAAAAAATGGGGTGTTATGAAATTTCTTTAGGCGATACTTTAGGCATTGGGACTCCTACAAAAACAAAAAAAATGTTTTCGGCTTGTATTGAAGCTGTAGGGATTGATAATTTAGCGGTACATT
This sequence comes from uncultured Rhodospirillaceae bacterium, assembly GCA_964576635.1. Taxonomy (GTDB): domain Bacteria; phylum Pseudomonadota; class Alphaproteobacteria; order TMED109; family TMED109. The sequence continues at coordinate 897 of CAZNVN010000053.1, read as the reverse complement.
TCCATGATACGTACGGGCAAGCATTAGCAAATATACTGGCTTGCTTAGATTTGGGTGTAAAAGTTATAGATACTTCAGTAGGAGGGTTAGGCGGATGTCCTTATGCTCCTGGAGCTAGAGGAAATGTAGCTACTGAAGATGTTTTATTTATGTTAGATGGAATGGGATTAGAGACAGGTGTAGAAATAGATAAAATATGTAATGCCTCTGAATTTGCATTTAAACAGTTTGGCAGAAAGCCGCTTTCAAGAGTTTTTCAGGCTTTAAAAGCTAAAAAGAAAAATTAAAACTAAAATTTTATGCATCTTATTAAGCTAGCCGTAGGGATAAAGAATTTTGATCAATTATCTGAGAGACAATTAAAGAAATATAAAGAAAATAGAGAATGTATTCATGTACAAAGGCTTTATCCTAGGAAGCTAATATTAAAACAAGGATTTACCAGTATTTTTTGGGTTATAAAAGGAAATATTCAAGCTAGGCAAGAAATAAAAGAAATAGTTAAAATTGAAAAGGATAATTCAGGACCTATTTGTCACTTGATATTAGATAAGAAAGTAGTACCCACGGAAATTGTACCACATAGACCATTTAGGGGATGGAGGTATATAAAAGAAGTTCCAAAAGATATCAGACTAGATAGTAAAAATTCTCGTAAGCTATATTCAATATTAAAAGAGTTGTGTTTAATTTAATTTTAAAATAAATTTTAAGTACATATATATATTAATTATAAATATAGGGAGCAGTTATGAAATTATATAAATACTTATTTTTTTCGATTATTTTTTTCTTCATTTTAAGCAAATTAACTTATGCATTGGAATTAAGGCCAGTGATGAGTCTAGAATTGGCTAAAAAAATGGTAGATGCCTGTGAGTTTAAACGTTCACAAAC
>CAZNVN010000052.1:0-12225 GCA_964576635.1 uncultured Rhodospirillaceae bacterium | reverse complement strand
TGATGATTTGCTTTTAATGGTATTTAAACATCCTAGTTTTATTTTAGATAATACAAATAATTATTTTGAGCGTTTGGAGTTTCTTGGGGATAGGGTTTTAGGGCTAACTATAGCTCATTTTCTATTCAAAACATTTTATGACGAGTCTGAGGGTGATTTGGCTCAAAGAATTTCAGAGTTAGTTAGCAAAAAAACTTTATTAGAAATATCTAATAAATTAGACTTTAAACAATACATGATATTATTAAATGGGGATAAATCTAGTAAAGTAATTAACGATACTATTTTATCAGATACTCTAGAAGCTTTAATAGGAGCCATATTTATTGATGGTGGTTTCTTAAAAGCAAAACATTTCATATTAAGCAACTGGAAGCAGATAGTTTTAAATTATAAAACTCCACCGAGAGATCCAAAATCACTACTGCAGGAATGGGCAATGGCTAATAGCTTAAGTATGCCTATATATAATAATTATGTAAAGAAAGGTCCAGATCATAGTCCAATATTTTCTGTAAGAGTTAATGTGAAAAATCTAGGAAGTGCTTCTGGTGAGGGGGTATCAAAAAAAATAGCAGAGATGGATGCTGCACTTAATTTATATAAAAAAATTTAACATGAAGTTATTACAATGAATAATATTGAATCTAAATTTGGCTATGTAAGTATCATTGGAGCTCCTAATGTAGGTAAATCAACTTTAGTTAATAGTTTGGTAGGGCAGAAAGTCTCCATAGTAACTAGAAAAGAACAGACTACTAGAAACAGAATAATAGGTATTTTTTCTGAAGGAGACTCTCAGATAGTGATGGTTGACACACCAGGAATATTTAAAGCCAAGCGCAAACTACATAGGGCTATGGTTCTATCCGCATGGAGCTCCTTAAAGGACGCAGATTTAATAGTACTTGTTGTAGAGGCAAACAAAGATATAAAAAAAAATGATATGGTGATCAAACATTTAAATACGATGAAAGGGTTTAACAAAAACAAATTGATTTGTGTAATTAATAAAATAGATTTAATACAAAAACCTTCTTTGTTAAATTTAACAAAAAATATTCAAACTTATATTGATTGTAAGCAGTATTTTTTTCTTTCTGCCCTAAAAAGAGATGGAATTAAAGACTTTAAAATATACCTATCTAATAATATTCCAAAAGGACAATGGCTTTATCCAGAAAATCAGATTTCTGATATCACATCTCGCTTAATGGCATCGGAGATAGTAAGAGAAAAGTTAATGAATATTTTGCATCAAGAATTACCTTATGAATTAATAGTAGAAACTGAAGATTGGAATGACCTAAAGGATGGTTCGGTAAGGATTGATATATTGATATATGTTAATAAAAAAGGACAAAAAAAGATTTTAATTGGATCAGAAGGAAGTAATATCAAAAAGGTTGGAATTATGGCACGTAAAGAACTAGAAATAATATTAGAAAAAAATGTCCATCTTTTTTTGTATGTAAAAGTTCAAAAGGATTGGGATAATAACCCTAACTTTTATAGGACTTTGGGCCTCAAATATAATGTGTAAAAAATATGCAATGGAATGATAAAGGTATTGTTTTATCAGCTAAAAAACATGGTGAGAATGCTCTCATAATCAAGTTTTTAACTGAAAATCATGGTGTCTATTCAGGAGTAGTTAGGTACGGAGTTTCAAAAAAAGTTAAGTTTATGTTTGAGCCTGGTAATTTATTATCAATATCATGGAAAGCAAGGCTCCCAGAGCATATTGGGTCTTTTAAATGTGAAGTATTAGAACTATACTTAAATAATATAATTAATAAACCACTGCATCTAGCAGCTTTAAGTTCGCATTGTGCATTAGAAGAACTTCTTTTACCAGAAAGAGAAAATTGCAAAAATATCTTCACTCAAAGTATTGAATTTATAAATTTACTTGCTTTAAAAACTGATTATTGGACGCATGATTATATACGTTGGGAAATAAATTTTTTAAAAGAATTAGGCTTTGGATTAGATTTAACCAAATGTACTGTGACTGGTCAGAAGCATGATTTATTATATGTTTCTCCAAAAACTGGGAGAGCCGTTTCAAGAAATGCTGCAGGAAAATGGGCTAATAGATTATTCCCTCTTCCTTCCTTTATAATTAATAAAGATTGTGATATTGATCAGGCAGGAAATAAATTGTATGAAGGAATTAGGATATCAAGTTATTTTTTAAACAAATATGCCCAATTAATTGGTCTAGAATTGCCGAATGCTAGAAAAATATTTATAAAAAGAATCAGCAAATAAAATTATACTAATATAGATTAAACTTTAAATAACTAACCTGAATAATATTTTTAAATATGTATAAGAAAAAATCAGAGAAAGAAAATATTAAAAATTTATCCTTTAGTGAAGCTCTAGGAGAAAGATATATAGCGTACGCTATGTCTACAATTGTTTCTAGATCTCTCCCGGATGTAAGAGATGGCTTAAAACCAGTACATAGAAGACTCCTGTTTGCTATGAGAGAGTTGAAGTTAAATCCAGAATCAGGTTTTAAAAAATGTGCAAGAGTAGTGGGAGATGTAATAGGAAAATACCACCCTCATGGAGATCAAGCAGTATACGATTCCATGGTTCGTCTAGCACAAGACTTTTCAGTTAGATATCCACTAGTAGATGGACAAGGAAATTTTGGTAATATTGATGGGGATAATGCTGCAGCCATGCGTTACACCGAAGCAAGACTTACTAGTATTTCTGAACTTTTACTGAGAGATATAGAGAATGACACTGTGGATTTCATTTCTACATATGATGGAGAAGATAGTGAACCTACGGTTATGCCAGCTCTTTTTCCTAATTTGCTAGCGAATGGAGCGACAGGGATTGCTGTTGGTATGGCAACAAATATTCCCTCACATAATATACTAGAAATATTAAAAGCTGTTAGGCATTTAATTATAAACTCAAATGCTAGTATTAACTCATTAATAAGGTATATTAAAGGGCCAGATCTTGCTACTGGGGGTGTAATTGTTAGTAGTCAAGAAGACATTAAAAAAGCTTATCAATTAGGGAAAGGTTTCTTTAAATTACGAGCAAAATGGCATCAAGAAAAAAGAAGTCATGGTCAGTATGTTATAGTATTAGATGATATTCCTTGGAGTGTCACAAAATCAAGAGTTCTAGATAGATTAATAGAGTTAATTTCAACTAAAAAAATTCCTCTGTTGTCTGATGTCAAAGATGAATCTACCGATATTATTCGTATTATTATATTTCCTAAAAATAGGGAAGTGGTAGCTGAAAAATTAATGGCGAGTCTTTTTAATTATTCAGATTTAGAAATAAGATTAAGTTTAAATATGAATATAGTTGATAAAAATCAAGTCCCTAGAGTCATGAATTTAAAAGAAGTCTTACAGTCATTTATAGAGCACAGAAAAGAAGTAATAATTAGAGCTAGTAAAAAACGTTTGACTCACATTAAGCATAGAAAAGAAATTTTAGAAGGCTACCTTGTCGTCTTTTCAAATCTTGATGAAGTTATAAAAATAATAAGAGAAGAAGATGATCCTAAAAGAAGAATCATGGAAAGATGGAAAGTTTCAGATTTGCAAGCGGAGTCAATATTAAATTTAAGACTCAGATTTCTTAGAAGATTAGAAGAAGAATCTATAATGAAAGAAAAAAAGGATATTTTATCAGAAATTAAATCTCTTAATGAGCTAGTTTCTTCTGATAAAATATTGTTCACTAAAATAGACTCTGATATGAAAGGCTTACAAAATTATTTTTCAAAAATTAAGAATATCTCTAATAGAAGAACTATTATAGATTCTCAGGAAAACGAAGAAAACTTTTCTAAAAAAGAATTTATTATAGAAGAAACTGTCACATTTATTTTATCTAAGAATAATTGGGTGAATCTCATTAAGGGGACAGTAGAAAAAAATCATTCTATTAAATATAAAGAAGGCGACAAAAAAAAATTTATTATTACGACCAAAAATACTGGTAAAATTATTATAGCAGCTAATAATGGGAAGGTTTATAACTTAGACTTATATAAATTATCCTTAGCTAAAAGTTTTGGAGAACACATAGGAGTCTTCATCGATTTGCCTTCTGAGTATGATATTGTTTTTACTTCTTCATATTTTGCAAATAAAAAAGTTTTTCTTATATCTAAAAAAGGAAAAGGTTTTATTGCTCCGTCTATGATGGATTTATTAACTCATACAAAAGTAGGTAAATCTATACTAGATTTATCAATAGGAGATGAACTTAAAATAATGAGGATTATAGAAGATGATCATGATCATTTAGCCTTATTGGGCACAAACAGGAAATTATTAGTTATTAAATTAAATGATTTACCTATACAAAAAAGAGGAAAAGGGGTAATTTTGCAGAAAGTTAAGAACGGATTTATTTCTGATTCAATTTCATTCAATTTATCACAAGGCATAGTTTGTAATACAAATAAGACTAAAAGAAGTTTCAAAGAATTAAAGGCATGGGTAGGAAAAAGATCTCAAGTAGGGAAAATCGTACCAAAAGGATTTCCAAGATCAAATATGTTTAGTTCTTGATATTCTTAAAGGGGATACGAGTTGCACTTTTTAAATGTTTTAAAAACTAAAATTAATAAAATTAACCAATTTGTAGGGGGACTCGTTGCTTGGTTAACGCTTATTATGGTTGTAATAACTGCATTAGTTGTATTATTGCGTTATGGATTTAATGTAGGTTTTATATGGATGCAGGAATCTGTAAGATTTATGTATGCTGCCGTATTCTTATTATGTGCGGGCTTCACTTTTCTTGAAGATAAGCATGTAAGGGTAGATGTTTTTTACTTGCAAATGAGTAAAAGAAACAAAGCTATTGTTGATATGTTAGGTACGTTATTTTTACTGTGGCCAGTCTGTATAACAATACTTTATTTTTCTTGGAATTATGTTTTAAATTCGTGGGTTCAATTGGAAGGTTCACTTGAAGAAAGAGGATTGCATCTTGTTTACATTATGAAGACATTCATGTGGGGTTTTTCTATTCTTTTAATTCTTCAAGGGTTCTCACTTATAATTAAATGCTTAGATACTCTTTCTAAAAAGTAGATTAAAAATATGGTTAGTGCAGAAATTACAATAATATTAATGTTAATAACTTTATTATCAGTCTTAATGACTGGTTTTCCAGTAGCATTTACTTTATCTGGTGTTGCCCTTATTTTTGGGCTAGGTGGTACCTTATTTGGTTTATTTGATTTAGCTTTCATTCAAGCATTACCCAATAGAATTTACGGAATTATGACTAATGATTTATTAATAGCCGTGCCACTTTTTGTATTCATGGGTGTTATGTTAGAAAAATCTAAAATAGCTGAAGAACTTTTAGATACTATGGGACTTTTATTAGGTGGTTTAAGAGGTGGATTAGGAGTGTCTGTTACTTTAGTGGGTGCATTATTAGCTGCTTCCACGGGAATAGTTGGAGCTACGGTTGTTACTATGGGTTTGCTTTCTTTACCTACAATGTTAAAGAGAGGATATGACCCTGCAATATCATGTGGTTCAATATGCGCTGCTGGCACCCTAGGTCAAATAATACCGCCTTCTATTGTACTAATATTATTAGGAGATCAAATTTCAGCTGCTTATCAGCAGGCACAGTTAGCAAAAGGAAACTTTGCTCCCGAAGCTATTTCTGTAACAGATTTATTTTTTGGTGCCTTGTTACCTGGGTTATTTTTGGTTGTCCTATATATTGTTTGGCAACTAATTTATGCAAATATTTATCCTAAAAGTATGCCTCCAATACCTAAAGAAGAAAGATCTGCAATTTCTAGAAAAGAATTATACAAAAGAGTTTTTAAAGTACTTATTCCTCCTTTGCTGTTAATTATAGCTGTTTTAGGTTCTATTTTGATGGGTCTAGCTACTCCAACTGAATCGGCTGGTGTAGGAGCTATAGGTGCTATTCTACTTGCATATTCTAGGAAGCAGTTAAATTTTAACATTTTAAAGATGGTAACATTATCTACGGCGCAAACTACCTCTATGGTATTTACCATTCTAATTGGTGCAGCTATGTTTAGCTTAGTATTCAGAGGATTCGGAGGAGATGATATTGTAGCAGAATTCCTGTTAAATATAGAGGGAGGGGTGGTGACAGCGATAATAATAACAATGGTTCTTATGTTCATACTAGGGTTTTTTCTGGATTTTATAGAAATAATATATGTTGTTCTACCCATTATAGGACCAGCTATTTTGATGATGGATATAAATCCGTTGTGGTTTGCAGTTATGATAGCAGTAAATTTGCAGACTTCCTTTTTAACTCCGCCTTTTGGTTTTTCTCTTTTTTATTTACGTGGAGTAGCACCGAAAGGTATTACTACTAATCATATATACAAAGGTGCAGCCCCTTTTGTTCTTATACAGTTATTAATGTTGGGAATATTGGCAATTTTTCCTGAGCTTGCTACCTGGCTTCCCGAAATTGTATACAATTAATTATAGGTAGAACATGCAATTAGTTAAAGTATTCATAAATATAACTATATTTGTCATATTTGTTATATCAACTCCTACTATTTTTTCTAAAGAGAAAACGTATCAGGCAGTATATAAACCTCTTGAATGTAAGGGAGTAAATTTTGTTAATGAAAAAGCATATATAGCTACTTGGACATTCACCCCTACTGGAGGAAGCGGGTCTAAAATTGACATACGTTATAATGGTATTAAGAAAGTAGGGCAAATAAGAACTACGGTTTATGAGAATGGAGATTTATACGGCAGAGGAAAATGGATAGGAAGAACTGCATCAAAGACAGGTAATACACTTTTAACTATAAATTTTAATTATAAATCTAAAAAATTTATTTTAATATCACTATTTAATCCGGATGATTTTCATTTAGAAGGCAAATGTAAATAATTTGAAAAGGCGACTAAATATTGGAAGAAAATCTAATAGTTAGAAATAGTAAAAATATTAAATTTCCATTAATTATTTCTATACCTCATAGTGGTAATAATTATAGCACAGATTTTTTAACAAAAAGTTCATTAAGTTTGGAAGAGCTTAAAAAATCTGAAGATATATTTGTAGATGATTTATGGAAGTTTTCTGTAGAAGGTGGATTATGTTATATTAAATCTCATATACCTCGTATTTATGTTGATTTAAATAGACATCCTTTAGAGCTTGATCCCACGATGATTTCTTCCAAAATACCTAAGTTTAAGCAGTCAAAATCCTTGAAAGTCCTTTCTGGGATAGGTGTTATTCCAAAAGTTTCTGCTTATGGTAACAACATTTATGCTGATCATCTATCTAGACCAGAAGTAGTAAATCGCTTGCTATGTCACTATTTTCCTTATCATAAAGTTTTAAAAAATCTTATTAAATTATTAAAATCAAAATTTGAAAACATTTTAATATTAGATTGTCATTCTATGCCTTCAGATTCACTTCCAGAAAGATTGAGTGATGTAGATGTAATTCTTGGAAATAATTTTGGACTATCAACCTCTAAAAAAATATTTAATAACGTAAAAGAAAATTTTGAAAATTTTGGGTTTTGTACAGAATCAAATCTCCTTTACGCAGGAGGTTTTATAACTCAATATTATGGTAATCCTAGTCAAGGAATTAACGTTTTACAGATAGAAATTAATAGATCTACTTACATGGAAGAAAAATATTCCCAAAAATCATCTAATATTTCTATAATTTCCAATAAACTTAAAAGTATAATTGATTCTACTTTAATGGATTTATGATAAAAAATTATATTACTATAGATTTATAACTAACTAATAGCGTCTATCCTCTAAAAAACATAAAAATTAAGAAGGAGGCCCACAACCCATGATTTTGGTACATGGGGACTAATACAATTATCGCAGTTATATATATTAAAAAACTAAATATCATAGAGTTTCTCATAATTTTAGTTTTTGAAGCACCTATGAATACCCCATCCAGATGAAATGATAAGAAAGATATGATGGGTGATAGTGCAATCCAAGGAAGATATATTTCAGAATAGATGATTACCTCATTTATATTAGTAATAATTTTTATAATACTTAATCCATAAAATAAATAAATTAGTGAGTAAGCTAATGCTGCTATAAATGAAATGAATCCTGTAAGTATTGTAACTTTTTTAAATAAAACTTTATTTTTTGATCCATATGAATTACCAACTAAAACTTCAGCTGCTTGTGCAAAGCCATCTAGACCATAGGATAAAAACATTTGTAATAAAATTAGTATTGCATTGACTGCGAGAACCAAGTCACCTAGTCGAGCTCCTATTGCAGTAAACATGGTAATGGAGACTAAAAGGAGTATAGTTCTGATGAAAAAATTTATATTAGTAGAAATAATTTTTTTGAGAATAGTATTTAATTTTATATTTATATTAAAAATTTGAAATTGAGGAAAAGTTTTTTTTATTATTACTAGACCTAGAATAGTTCCTAACCATTCAGCAATTAGTGTTCCATATGCAATCCCTTTTACTTCATATGCTAGGAATACTCCTAAATAAAAATCTAATATGATGTTAATAAAATTAGTGAATAAAGTAATAATTAATACGTTCCAAGGTTTATTGCTTCCTATAAGTATACCCATAATCACAAGATTCATAAAAACAGCTGGAGCACCCCAAATGCGAATATTAATATATTCAATTGCAATCAGTTTGATTTCTTCACTTGGTCCTAATAATAAAAGACATAGGTTTCTTAATGGAATTAATAATAGGATGATTAATATTCCACATAATATTGCTATGGAGATAGTTTTTTGTAGAATCTCTTCTACTTCTTTTTCTTTACGCCTTCCCCAAGATTGAGCTACAAATCCAGTGGTACACATTCTCAAAAAGCTGAAGCTCCAGTAGATAAGAGAAAAAGTAGCGGCACCTATAGCTACTGCTCCTATTTCAATTGTTCCGATTCTACCTACTATTGCTGTATCAACTAATCCTAGTAATGGAATAGATATATTTGATAGAATCATGGGGATTGAAATAAATAAAATAGATCTGACTAGTGAAGATATGTTATTATTCATTTTTAAAATTTCTTTATTCACATTTATTATAAATTATTATTTTGAATATGGTAAACTTTATGATCGATAATCTAATAGAAAAGGCATCAAAGTATATATATGATTGTCGTATTAATCATAGAATATTAAATGTAATTCAAAAAGAATATATTGCTAAGACAGAAAAGGAGGCATACTTAATACAAAATGCTGTACATCAATTATTAGATCAAGAAACAAAGGATAGTGTGATAGGTAGAAAAATTGGCTGTACTACAAAAATAATGCAGGACTATCTTAACATAAAAACTCCATGTGCCGGAAGAATTAGGTCCAATAATTGTTTTAATTCTGGCGTAGAATTATTCTTTAAAAATTATAAAAAGGTAGGAGTTGAATGTGAAATAGCAGTAAGTTTAGATTCGGATTTATATGTAAAAAAAAAAATATCTAATGAATATTTATATAGTGCACTTGATAAAGTATTTACTGCAATAGAAATAGTAGATGATAGATATGAAAACTGGAGTTTATTAGGAGCAAATCGATTGATTGCTGATGATTTTTTTGGAGCAGGATGTGTGTTAGGTGATTGTGTACCAATAAAAAATATTACAGATTTAAAAAAATTAAAAGGTAGAATGTATATCAATAATAATATTGTTGGGTTTGGAACTGGTGCTGACATTATGAAAAATCCTATATTAGCGCTGAAGTGGTTAATAGAACGTGATGACATAGTTCATGGGTATTTGCCAGCTGGGTCAATAGTTTTGTTAGGAAGCATGGTTCAAACACATTGGTTAGAAAAAGGAGATGAAGTCAGGACAATTGTTAGTGAAATTGGGGAAAGTAGAGTTAAATTTATTTGATTGTTAGAAAATGATTAGAATTTTTTATTACCTATTTTTATTATCTATAAGTTCATTTTCCATAGTAATTATAATAATTGTTTCAATTTTATGGAGATATGGTAATTCTTTGCCTGATTATAAACAGCTAAAGTCTTATAAACCGCCCATGGTTTCAAGACTTTACACTCAAGATGGAAAACTTTTAGAAGAATACTCTGTAGAGAATAGAGTTTATATTCCAATATCGGCTGTACCTAAAACTGTAATAGAAGCATTCCTAGTAACAGAAGATAAAAACTTTTATAAACATGAAGGAATTGATTTTAAAGGTGTTTCTAGAGCAATTATTCATAATTTAATCAATATTATAAAGAATAAAAGATTAGTAGGAGCATCAACTATAACGCAACAAGTGGCTAAAAATTTTTTATTAAGTAACGAAGTTTCATTTGAAAGAAAAATTAAAGAAGCACTCTTGGCTTTGAGGATAGAAAGAACATTATCTAAAGATAAAATTTTAGAATTATACTTAAATGAGATTTTTTTAGGATTTAGATCATATGGAATTGTAACTGCTGCTCAAAATTATTTTAATAAATCTATTAATGAGCTTACTTTATCTGAAATTGCGTTTTTAGCTGGGTTACCCAAAGCTCCTAATAATTATAATCCAATTACAAATATTAATGCTGCTAAGGCAAGAAGAAATTATGTGCTTAAACGTATGATAGAGGAAGGCATAGTTCACAGGACTGACGCTGAAAATGCTTCGAGAGAAGATATTATAATAAATAAAAGGTCTGTTGAAGAATATTTAGATGCTCCCTATTTTTCAGAAGAAGTTAGAAAAGAAATTGTTTCTAATTTTTCAAGAGAAGAATTTTATAATGGTGGATTTTTTGTGTCAACCACTTTGGATTCTACATTGCAACGATATGCAGAAGATGCATTAATTTGGGGAATTGAAAGTTATGATAAGAGAAGGGGTTGGCGGGGAGAATTAAAGAACATTGGTAAAATTGATATTAAAGATGATTGGCTGAATATAATTTCTAAATTATCAAAAAATAAAAATTTTACTAACAAAGTATTGGCTGTGGTAATAGATGTAACAGAAGAAAGAATTGTATTAGGGCTTTCTAATGGTGACACAGGATTTTTAGATTTGAATGAATCTTCTTGGACTCTATCTAAAAATAAAGAAGATAGTGATGTTACTATAAGTAGTTATTTAAATAATGTTTTAAATGTAGGAAGTGTAGTTTGGGTAAATAAAAATTTCAAAAAAGATGAGTCTGTCACCTATTCTTTATGGCAAATACCCGAAGTAAATGGTGCTATTGTGGTAATGGATACTTTGTCTGGAAAAGTTTTAGCATTGGTAGGAGGCTATGACTATAATCTCAACAAATTTAATAGAGCAACTCAAGCCTTAAGACAATCAGGTTCTGCTTTTAAGCCATTTGTATATTTATCTGCATTAGAAAATGGAATGACTCCAGCTACTATGATATTAGATACTCCTCTTGTAATAGACCAAGGACCGGGTTTGGAAGAATGGATACCTAAGAATTATACAGGTTCTTACTATGGTGCTAGTACTTTAAGAACTGGTATAGAAAAATCTAGAAATGTAATGACCGTTAGATTGGCAAATACTATTGGGATAGAAAAAATTGTTGAAATAGCTAATCGTTTTCATATAGGTAATTATCCCCTGCAGTTAGCAACTTCTTTAGGTGCAGGGGAAACTACTTTATTAAGTTTAACCTCAGCATATGCGAGTTTTATCAATGGAGGATTGTTAATAAGACCTAAATTTATTGAAAGCATACATGATAGGGAGGGGAAAAGTGTTTATAAAAGGGATTCCAGAAAATGTAAGTTATGTAAAACTGAAAATATAGGTAATGAGATATTCAATATTCCAAATAATTACAAAAGAGTAATCAATAAAAACCATGCATTTCAAATTGCTTGGCTTTTACAGGGGGTTATTAAAAATGGGACAGGAAAAAAACTAAAGTTTATTAGTAATAATATAGCTGGTAAAACGGGTACAACCAATAAAAATAAAGACGCTTGGTTTATCGGTTTTTCTTCAAATCTCCTAGTGGGTGTATATGTTGGATATGATCAGCCCATAAGTTTAGGAGAAAAAGAGACTGGCGGTGCAGTAGCGGCACCTATTTGGGGTAATTTTATGCAAAATGCAATTAATGTAATTCCTGGTAAACCGTTTCAAATTCCTAAGGATATTGAATTAGTTAAAGTAGATGCGATGACGGGACTACTTCCTAATATTGATACTAAA
>CAZNVN010000051.1:1191-12450 GCA_964576635.1 uncultured Rhodospirillaceae bacterium | reverse complement strand
CTAAGGTGGAAGAGTACAATAAAGAAGAGAAAAAAGAAGAGAGTATTTCTAAAGATGTAAATGACAGTAAAAAAAATATTACTGATAAACCTAAAAAAACAGATAAATAAGGGCAGGCAATAAAAAATGAGACAAGACATTATTACATTGGAAAATAAAAAGTCCTCATTTATAAACTTGGATAAGTCTGTTTTTGAGGCGGAAGTTAGAGATGATATAATACATAAGATGGTAGTCTGGCAATTAGCAAAAAGAAGAAGAGGTACAAGGAAAACTCTTGAGCGTAATGAAGTTACAGGTTCTCAGGCAAAGATGTACAAACAAAAAGGAATGGGAAGGGCTAGACATGGTCCCCCTAAAGTATCTCAATTTAGAAGTGGAGGAGTTGTGCATGGACCCAGAGTAAGATCTCATGCTCATAAATTACCTCGTAATGTTAGATATATTGCTATGCGGAGTGTCTTATCTTCAAAAGTTAAAGAAGGTAAATTAGTTGTTTTGGAAGATTTTGCCTTAAAATCTAATAAAACTTCAAGTCTTAAGGCAAAGTTATTGAAATTGCCGATGGGCAAATCAGTATTATTTGTATCCGGAGATAAAGTGGATGAAAACTTTTATAAGGCTTTAAAGAATATACCTAACTATGATGTATTGCCGTCCATTGGAGCTAACGTATATGATATTCTTAAGAAGGATACTTTAGTTTTAAGCAAATCATCAGTATCAATACTAGTAAAAAGGTTATCAAATCAAAAAGATAAAATTCAAACTATTAAAGCTAAGGAGAAAAAGTAATGGCTACTTTAATAGTTAAGAATAGAGATTATGATGTAATACTTTCTCCAATTATAACAGAGAAGGCCACAAGAATTCTAGAAAGTAATCAAGTGGTTTTTAAAGTATCTAAAAGAGCTACAAAGCCACAAATTAAGAATGCTATTGAAGCGTTGTATAATGTAGAAGTAATTAGTGTCAATACCATAAACATAAAAGGAAAAAGTAAAATATTTAAAGGAATCAAGGGAAAAAGAACAGATGTTAGAAAGGCTGTAATTAGACTTAAAGAGGGACAATCTATAGATTTGTCAAGTGGAGTGTAAAACAAATGTCACTGAAACAATATAAACCAACATCCCCTTCTAGAAGACAATTAGTTGCTTTAGATAGATCTGCTCTTCACTCTGGTGGACCTCAAAAATCTTTGACTCATGGGTATAGTAAGACAGGAGGAAGAAATAATTCTGGTCGCATTACTTCTTGGCAAAGAGGAGGAGGGCATAAAAGACTTTACAGAATAATTGACTTTAAAAGAAGGCATGATGATATCGAGGCAAAAGTTGAAAGATTGGAATATGATCCAAACAGATCTGCTTTTATAGCTCTAATAAAATACAAAGATGATAAGCTTTCATACATATTGGCACCTAATAAATTAAAAGATGGAGATCCTGTTATAAGTGGAGATAAAGTAGATATTAAACCAGGAAATTGTATGCCATTAAAAAATATGCCGGTAGGGACAATAGTACATAATATTGAGCTAAAAATAGGAAAGGGTGGGCAAATAGCTAGATCTGCAGGAACATATGCTCAGCTTTTAGGAAAAGATAGAGGTAATGCAATACTAAAACTTCAGTCAGGAGAGCAAAGATTAGTTAGAATTGAATGTAGGGCTACAGTAGGAGCGGTTTCAAATGCGGATCATCAAAATATTAATTTAGGTAAAGCAGGTAGGTCGAGATGGCTAGGAAAACGACCAAATGTAAGAGGTGTAGTAATGAACCCTGTGGATCATCCACATGGAGGAGGAGAAGGCAGAACATCTGGAGGACGGCATCCAGTTACTCCTTGGGGCGTATCTACTAAAGGAAAGAGGACTAGAAAGAACAAAAGAACAGACAAATTAATTATAAGAAGAAGAAAGTCATAGGAGGAAATTAGTATGGCACGCTCGATTTGGAAGGGACCTTTTATTGATGGCTATTTGCTCAAAAAAGTTCAAGAAGCCACTAAGTCAGGTTCAAGGCAAGCTATTAAAACTTGGTCCAGAAGATCAACTATACTTCCTCAATTTGTAGGAATTAACTTTGCTGTCCATAATGGTAGAAAATTTATTCCGGTATTTATTACAGAGGAAATGGTTGGGCAGAAATTGGGAGAATATGCTCCGACCAGAACATATTATGGTCATACAGCTGATAAGAAAGTTAAAAAGGTGTAGTTAGGTATGGGTAAGGCTAAAAAAGAAAACAAATTGCCAGATAATTGTGCTAAAGCTTTTGCGAGATCTATTAGATCAAGCGCACAAAAGCTTAATTTAGTTGCACAATCTATAAGAGGTCTTGAGGTATCAAAAGCT
Organism: uncultured Rhodospirillaceae bacterium; assembly: GCA_964576635.1. GTDB lineage: Bacteria > Pseudomonadota > Alphaproteobacteria > TMED109 > TMED109. The sequence continues at coordinate 10,091 of CAZNVN010000051.1, read as the reverse complement.
TTAACTCAGCTGAAATATTCTAAGCGTCGTATAGCTCAAGATGTCATTAAAGTTCTTCAATCTGCGATAGCTAATGCAGAAAATAATCATAGTTTAGATATTGATAGGTTATTAGTTGAAGAGGCTTATGTAGGTAAGGCTATAGTAATGAAGAGGTTTCGCCCTAGGGCTAGAGGCAGGGGTGGGAGAATTCTCAAACCTATTAGCAATTTAACTATAATTGTTTCCGAAAAACAGGAGGATGCCGATGGGACAAAAAGTTAACCCGATAGGACTTAGGGTAGGGATTAATAGAACTTGGGATTCTCGTTGGTATGCTTCGGGAAAGGCTTATACAAAGTTATTAAGGGAAGATTTAAAAATTAGGAATTTTTTAAAAAAACGTTTAAAAGGAGCTGCTGTAAGTAGAATTATAGTAGAGAGGCCAACAAAAATTGCTAGAGTGACTCTTTATACAGCTCGTCCTGGCCTAATTATTGGTAGAAAAGGATCAGAAATTGAACTATTGAGAAATGCTCTTTCAGCCATGACTGATGGAGAAGTACAGTTGAATATAGTAGAAATTAGAAAGCCTGAAATTGAAGCTCAATTGGTGGCTGACAGCGTTGCTGAACAACTTGAAAGAAGAGTTGCTTTCAGAAGAGCAATGAAAAGAGCTGTTCAATCTGCTATAAGGCAGGGAGCTGAAGGGATCAGGATAAATACAGGTGGAAGGCTCGGGGGAGCAGAAATAGCTAGAATAGAGTGGTATAGAGAAGGGAGAGTCCCTCTTCATACGTTGAGAGCAGATATTGATTATGGAGTAGCAACTGCACAAACTGCTTATGGAAATTGTGGTGTAAAAGTATGGATATTTAGGGGAGAAATTATGGCACATGATCCTATGGCTATGGATTTGTCTAGAAGCAATCAACATGGAGCACCTAGGTAAGGTGGGTATAATATGTTAAGTCCAAAAAAGACTAAATTTAGAAAAGCACATAAAGGTCGCATACACGGAAATGCTAAAGGGGGTACAGTGCTCAATTTTGGATCTTATGGTATGAAAGCATTACAGCCTAATCGTATTACCGCTAGACAGATAGAAGCAGCTAGAAGAGCAATAACTCGGCATATAAAGAGACAAGGTCGTGTATGGATAAGGGTATTTCCGGATGTACCTGTTTCAAAAAAACCTACAGAAGTTAGAATGGGTAAGGGCAAGGGAACTCCAGAATTTTGGGCTTGTAGAATTAAGCCGGGAAGAGTGATGTTTGAATTGGACGGTGTTTCAGAGTCTCTAGCTAAAGAGGCTTTTGAATTGGCATCTGCTAAATTACCACTTAAAACTCGGTTTATTTCTAGATAATATGGGTATAAAATGAAATATAATGATATAAAACAAAAGACAGATGATGAATTAAAAACTGAACTGCTTTTACTAAAAAAAGAACAGTTTAATTTAAGATTCCAAAAGTCTTCTGGACAATTAGAAAATTCTTCAAGAATTAGAAAGATTAGAAGAGATATAGCTAAAATTAATACCTCTATAGTTGAACGAAAGGGAAAAGAAAAAGATGCCTAGAAGAATATTACAAGGCACAGTTGTTAGGGATTCTAATAATAAGACTATTATTGTTAAGGTGGAAAGAAGGGTAAGACATCCGCTTTATAAAAAAACAATAAGAAGGTCTAACAGTTTTCATGTCCATGATGAGGCAAATACCTATAAGATTGGAGATAAGGTGAGAATTATAGAGTGCAAACCTATTTCAAAGAAAAAATCCTGGTCCATTGTACAGGTAGAGAAATAATAAAAGAAAAGCGGAAGAAATGATTCAAACTGAAACTAAATTAAATATAGCAGATAATTCCGGCGCAAAAAAAGTGCAATGCATTAAGGTGCTTGGTGGTTCAAAAAGAAAATATGCTGCAGTAGGTGATGTTATTGTTGTGTCTGTTAAGGAAGCTATTCCAAGAGGTAGAGTTAAAAAAGGAGATATTCACAGAGCTGTCGTAGTAAGAACTGCTAAGGAGATAAGAAGAGTTGATGGTAGCGCTATAAGATTTGATAACAATGCTGCAGTTTTAATTAACAATCAATTAGAACCAATAGGTACTAGAATATTTGGTCCCGTTACTAGAGAACTTAGAGCAAAAAACTTTATGAAAATAGTTTCATTGGCTCCGGAGGTTTTATAATGCCAGCTCGTTTAAAATTTAAAAAAGGAGACAAGGTGATTGTAATTAACGGACGTGACAAAGGTAAGTCAGGAGAAATCTTATCTGTTTTTACTAAAAATAATAGAATCTTGGTTAGAGGCGTAAATATAGTAAAACGCCATACTGCACCGAGTCAAGCATCGCAAGGTGGAATTATAGATAAGGAAATCTCGATACATATTTCAAATATTTCCCATATAGATCCTAAAGATTCTAAGGCCACTAGGGTAGGCTACAAGTTTCTGGATGATGGAAGAAAGGTCCGTTTTTCAAAACGTTCAGGAGACCTTATTGATTAATAGGAAAATGATAAAATGATTGCACGCTTAAAAGAGTTATATGAAAAAAATTTTAAAGGACAACTTATGAAAGAGTTGTCTTTGAATAATATTAATCAGGTTCCCAGATTGGAGAAGATTGTTTTGAATATGGGACTTGGTGAGGCAGCATCAGATCGTGGAAAAATTGAAGGAGCAATGAAAGATTTATCACAAATTTCAGGACAGAAGGCGGTAACTACAAAGGCAAAAAAATCAGTTGCTAGTTTTAAATTGAGAGAAGGAATGAATATAGGTTGTAAAGTAACATTAAGAAAAGATAGAATGTATGAATTTTTAGATAGATTAATAAATGTTTCCTTGCCTAGAGTGAGAGATTTTAGAGGAATAAGTACTAAAAGTTTTGATAAAAGAGGAAATTATGCTTTAGGTATAAAAGAACAAATAGTTTTTCCCGAAATTAATTATGATGATGTAGACTCGATAAGAGGTTTAGATATAGTAATTTGTACTTCAGCTAGGTCTGATGAAGAAGGTTTTGCTCTTTTAAAAAAATTTAATTTTCCATTTAGAATAGAAGAACCTAAAGAAGTTGAACAAAAAACGTCATCTATGCAAGAAATAAAACAATCGATTCCTAAGGAAGAGGAAAAAGAAGTTACAACTAAGGAAGAGTCTATATCTAAGGATGAAGTAGACTCCAAGGAACAGGCAGTGATAGAAGAGACTAATCAGCCTACTTCAGGTGATGTAGAGATTCAAAAAAAACCAGAGATCAAGGATAAATAACAAGGGTTAAAAAATGGCAAAAAAAAGTTCGATAGAAAAAAATAACAGAAGAATCCTAATGACATCTAAATTCAAGAGCAAGAGACAAGAATTAAGAAATTTAATTCAGGATAAAAATACTTCTCAGGAAGACAGATTTAAAGCCGTTATTAAATTGGCTGCAATGCCTAGGAACGGTTCTAAAACTCGTATACGTAATCGTTGTGAAATTTCAGGGAGACCTCGTGGTTATTATAGAAGAGTTGCGATGAGTAGAATTGCGCTGAGGACTCTTGCCTCTAAGGGGCAGGTGCCTGGAATGACAAAGGCAAGTTGGTAGGAGAATTAATTATGGCTATGACAGATCCTTTAGCAGATATGTTAACTAGAATTAGAAATGGAATAAATGCAAAAAAATTAGTGGTTGAATGCCCGGATTCTAATTTGAAAATATCTGTTTTAAAAGTGTTACTCAAGGAAGGGTTTATAAGAGGTTATAATAAAAAAGAAAATGATATAGGTAAAAAAGTAATATCTATAGAATTAAAGTATTTTGAGGGTAAGTCTGTAATAAAGGAGATAAAGAGGGAATCTCGTCCGGGGTTAAGAAATTATTCTTCAAGTAGAGAATTAATCCGGGTATACGGAGGACTAGGGATAGCAATTGTGTCTACATCTAGTGGCGTAATGACTGATCATGATGCTCGTAAAAAAAATGTAGGCGGTGAAATTTTATGTAGTGTGTTTTGAGGAATAAAAATGTCTAGAGTAGGTAAAAATCCAGTTGCAATTCCAGAAGGTGTGGAGTTATTTATTGAGGGCAAAAAGCTCTTGATTAAAGGGAAACAAGGTTCGCTAAGTATGCATATATCGGATCGAATAGAGCTTCAACCTTCTGAAAAGCAAATAGAAGTTAAAATATTGAGCGAAGATAAACAATCAAAGTCAGAATGGGGGCTTACACGCAGTTTGATAGATAATATGGTAAAAGGGGTAAGTGAGGGTTTCACTAGGATTCTTCAAATAAATGGTGTTGGATATAGAGCTTCTGTAGAATCAGGAGTATTACAATTACAGCTAGGTTATAGTCATGATATTAAAGTAGGAATTCCAGAAGATATTTCTGTTAAATGTCCTAAACAAACAGAAATTCATATTTTTGGAGCAAATAAGCAAAGAGTTGGTCAATTCGCATCAGAAATTAGGGCTCTAAGAAAACCTGAACCATATAAGGGTAAGGGAGTAAGTTATGAAGGCGAATATATAAGAAGAAAAGAAGGAAAGAAAAAATAAAGGAATAAAAAGTATGTCAGCAAGATATAAAGAGTTACAGATGAGAAGAAAAAATAGGAATAGATATAATTTAAAGAAATATTCTTTAGATAAGCCCAGACTATGTGTTTATCGCTCTAATCAAAATCTATATGCTCAAGTTATCGATGACAAAACAGGAAAAACATTATTTTCAGTATCAACTCTAGATAAGCAGTTTAAAAAAGAGAAGGTATTTGGTGGAAACAAGAAAGCAGCCACAACAATAGGAGAATTATTAGCTGTAAAGGCTAAAGATTTAGGAGTAAAAGAAGTGGTTTTTGATAGAGGAGGATATTTATACCATGGAAGAATAAAAGCACTAGCAGAGTCTGCTAGAGCCAGTGGTTTAAATTTTTAGATTTAATAGGAGCATAAAATGGCAAGAGGTAAAAAAAACCAAAATGAAGGAGATGATCTTTTAGATAAACTCGTTGGAATAAATAGAGTTGCTAAAGTAGTAAAAGGAGGAAGACGTTTTGGTTTTGCGGCATTAGTAGTCGCTGGTGATGCTAAAGGTAGAGTTGGTTTTGCTTCAGGTAAAGCTAAAGAAGTACCAGAAGCTATAAGGAAGGCCACGGATAAAGCAAAAAAATCAATGCTTAGGATCCCTTTAAGAGAAGGTAGGACAGTGCATCACGATGTAATAGGAACTCATGGAGCAGCAAAAGTTTTAGTTCGTAGAGCCCCTGCTGGAACAGGGATTATTGCAGGAGGACCAATGCGTGCTGTGTTTGAAACTTTAGGAGTACAAGACGTAGTTACGAAATCACAAGGGACAGCTAATCCCTACAATATGGTGAGGGCCACGTTTAAAGCTTTGACAAGTTTACAATCTCCCAGACAGGTAGCCGCTAGAAGAGGATTAAAGGTGAGTTCAGTTGTAGGTAAGAAAGACATAAAGAAAACTGATAAAGAAAATTTGGAAGAAAATAACAATGGATAATTCAAAAATAATAATTACTCAAATAGCTAGTCCTATAGGTAGGCAGTCTTATCAGAAAAAAACTCTTATTGGGCTTAATTTAAATAAAATTAATCGTACTAGTATATTAGAAGATACACCTTCAGTAAGAGGAATGGTCAAAAAGGTAAGACACTTGGTTTCTGTTCAAAAAGAGACTAAGTAGTAGTTAATTAGGAAATATATAATGAGATTAAATAATCTTAATAATAATAAATTTGTTAGGTCTAGTAAAAAAAGAATAGGAAGAGGGATAGGTTCTGGAACAGGAAAAACTTCTGGCAAGGGCCATAAAGGACAAAAATCTAGATCAGGTGTTTCAATTAAAGGTTTTGAAGGTGGGCAAATGCCTCTGCATCGTCGTCTACCAAAACATGGCTTTAATAATTATTTTAGAAAATCATTCGAAATAATAAATTTATCAGATTTGCAAAAAGCCATCGATCAAGGAAAAATTAATATAAGTAAAAAGATTGATAAAGAGGTTCTAAAAGAGGCAGGTATACTAACTAAAGATCATAAGGATCTAAAATTACTAGGAAATGGGAACTTAAAATCGAGCATAAAAATAGAATTGTCTGCAGTTTCTAAGTCTGCAATGGATGCAGTTAAAAAATCAGGAGGAACTGTAGATGTAATTTCTGAATCTAAAAAAAATGTGGGTAAAAACAATGGTGCTACAGAAGACAAGTCAGAATAGTATTGGAATTTTTGGTGATTAACAACTTAAAGAGTATAAAATGGCATCTGCTGCAGAACAGTTAGCCTCATCAGTAAATTTTGGGGCTTTGGCAAAGGCGACAGAATTAAAAAAGAGAATTTGGTTTACTCTGGGCGCTCTAATTGTTTATAGATTGGGTACATATATTCCTTTACCTGGAATAAATGCTCAAGCATTAAGCGATATATTTCAACAAAACTCAGGTGGTATTCTGGGTATGTTCGATATGTTTGCAGGAGGTGCTCTCAGTCGAATGACAATCTTTGCATTAAATATAATGCCATACATATCGGCTTCTATTATTATTCAATTAATGACAACGGTTTCTGCTCATTTGGCTGCTTTGAAAAAAGAAGGAGAATCAGGAAGAAAAAAAATAATTCAATATACAAGATACGGTACCGTTATATTGGCAGCAGTTCAAGCTCTTGGAATAGCAACAGGTTTGGAAGGAGTCACTTCTTCTTCAGGGCCTGCCGTACTTAATCCTGGCTTATTTTTCAAGTTTACTACGGTTGTTACATTAACAGGTGGGACTATTTTCCTAATGTGGTTAGGAGAACAGATTACGGCGCGTGGCATAGGTAACGGAATTTCTTTAATCATAATGGCAGGGATTGTGGCAAATCTTCCTATCGCCCTAGTTAGTACATTAGAATTGGGAAAAACTGGAGCACTATCAGGTGCGTTCATCTTACTAATTTTAATTATGGCAGTGATTGTTATTGGTTTTATAGTATACATAGAAAGAGCACAAAGAAGGATCCTCATACAGTATCCTAAAAGGCAAGTAGGAATGAAAATGTTTGGGGGAGAATCAAGTCATCTACCTTTGAAGCTCAACACAGCAGGAGTTATTCCACCTATATTTGCTTCTTCTATACTTCTTTTACCTGTTACGGCATTAAGTTTTAATGCAGGATCAGGGCCAGGATGGTTGATGGATGTAACATCTTTATTAGGAAGAGGGCAGCCCTTATATCTGGCTTTGTATATATCTGCTATAGTATTTTTTGCTTTTTTTTATACTTCTGTTGTATTTAGCCCTACCGATACTGCAGAAAATTTAAAAAAAAATGGCGGATTTATTCCTGGCATTAGGCCAGGTGAAAACACTGCTGTATACATAGATTATGTTCTTACTAGGCTTACAGTTGTTGGAGCAGCATACTTGAGCGCTATCTGTATATTACCAGAAATATTAATATCTAAATATGCAGTTCCTTTTTACTTTGGAGGCACAAGTCTTTTAATAGTAGTTAACGTGACAATGGATACTGTAGCGCAAATACATTCACATCTTATAGCCCAGCAATACGAAGGTTTAATTAAAAAATCAAAACTAAGAGGCCGAATGCAATGATAGTAATATTATTTGGTCCGCCAGGATGTGGTAAAGGCACTCAAGCTAAAATTCTTTCTGACAAAATAAACTGTCCCCATTTATCTACTGGAGATATGTTGAGAGAGGCTGTGAGTTTAAATACAAAAACTGGTAAACTAGCAGCAGAAATTATGGATAAAGGGAAGTTGGTATCGGATGATATAGTTGCAAATATAATTAAGGAAAGGATAAACCTAGAAGATTGTAATGGTGGATTTATTTTAGACGGTTTTCCTCGTACTATGACTCAAGCAAGAATGCTTGATAAAATATTAGAAACAAATGGTCTTGTTATTGATGCTGTTATAGAATTTGGGGTAGATGATATTGAGCTGGTAAACAGAATTATAGGAAGATTCACATGTAAGCTATGTGGGACAGGTTACAATGATATTAGTATGAGAACAGAAATTAAAAATATATGTGATGTTTGTGGCTCTAGTGATTTTATCAGAAGAAAAGATGATAATAAAAAAACTGCCACTGCTAGAATTAAGGCTTATCATTGTGAAACAGAACCTCTTATACCATATTATAGAGAGAAAAACGTCTTAAATTCTGTAAATGGATTAGCACCAATTGATAAAGTAACAAAACACATATTAGATTTAATAAAAAAAGAAAATAGTTATTATTGACTTGATAGCTAAGAGACTATAATTTCAGACCCTAATTTAAGTATGGTCTAATAATAATTAGGAGAAGGTGAATTGGCAAGAATAGCTGGAGTAAACTTACCTACAAATAAAAGAGTTGAAATTGCTTTAACGTATGTGTACGGAATAGGAAAAAGTAGTGCAAAAAAGATTGTTGAGGAAGCGGGAATAGATTCTAAAAGAAGACTAAACGAGCTTACAGATAACGAACTCACTAATATCAGAAATATAGTTTCTAAAAATTCTGTAGAAGGAGATTTGAGAAGTACCATATCCATTAATATTAAAAGGTTAATGGATTCTGGATGTTATAGAGGAATAAGACATAGAAAAGGCCTTCCTGTGAGGGGTCAAAGAACCAATACTAATGCTAGGACTCGTAAAGGAAGAGGGATGGCAATAGCAGGTAAAAAAACAACCTAAGTAAAAGAGGGTAAATAATGGCAGCAAGAGAAACAAAAAAGAAGAAAGAAAAGAAGAATATAACCTCTGGAATAGCGCATGTTAATTCTACATTTAATAACACTATTATTACAATAACGGATCATCAAGGCAATGCTGTAGCTTGGTCTTCTGCGGGGGCTCAAGGTTTTAAGGGGTCAAGAAAATCTACGCC
>CAZNVN010000051.1:0-1181 GCA_964576635.1 uncultured Rhodospirillaceae bacterium | reverse complement strand
AGAGAGATCATCAGTATTAGTTTCTCCGTCTATTTTGAAAACAATGACATTAATTTCTTTTGCAAGAGGTTTTTTCGAAGTAAACCATTCAGCATTTGCCCAGCTTTCTACAACTTGTTTGGCAAAACGGTTAGTTTTTGCAAGTTCTATAACGTCATTAACTGAGTCATAGACTTATAAGGTATTGCTGAGTCCATTTGCTGCGCAGTTAGCAGCTGAAGATGCAGGAAAAAAAGCACAAGAGCATGGGTTAAAAACACTTGAAATTGAGGTAAGTGGACCTGGGTCGGGGAGGGAATCTGCTCTGAGAGCCCTTCAGACGGTTGGATTTGGAATCACTTCGATTAGAGATGTTACTCCTATTCCTCATAATGGGTGTAGGCCACCGAAGCGTAGAAGAGTTTAAAATAATTTTCTTATAAACTAAATAGATTTTAATTATACATTTAACATAAAGTTAGGGAATTAGAAGTGATAGAAAAAAATTGGAATGATTTAATTAAACCCAGTAATGTTAGTATTTCAACTAAAGGCGATAATAATAGAGGCACTGTCATAGCTGAGCCTCTAGAAAGGGGATATGGATTAACACTAGGAAATGCTTTGCGAAGAGTTTTGCTGTCTACTTTGCAAGGGGCAGCTATAACAGCTATAAAAATTGATAATGTACTTCATGAATTTTCTACTATACAAGGTGTAAAAGAAGATGTAGTTGATTTGATATTAAACATAAAAAATATTGTAGTGAAATCTCATGTTGATGATATGTCAATCGTTTCACTTAGTGCTGAAGGTCCATGTGAGGTTACGGCTGGTATGATACAAAGTTCTGCAAACGTAGAAATTAAAAATACTGAATTAGTCTTATGTCATTTGGACAAAGGTTCAAATCTTAAAATTGAATTTACTATAAATACTGGAAGAGGATATGCTACGGCTGTAGATAATAGGCCTGTAGATGCTTCTATAGGCTATATTCCTATTGATGCAATCTTTAGTCCTGTTAGAAATGTATCCTATAAGGTTGAAAATGCTAGAGTTGGTCAAGATACTGATTTTGATCGTTTATTACTGGATGTTGAAACTGATGGTACAGTAACTCCTGAGGAAGCAGTAGCTCTTTCTTCCAGAGTTCTAATTGAGCAGCTAAATATGTTTGTTAATTTTGAAGAACCAGAACC
>CAZNVN010000050.1:1563-12889 GCA_964576635.1 uncultured Rhodospirillaceae bacterium | reverse complement strand
CCCCCAAATAAACCAAAAACCGCACCTAAAGATAGAACATAATGAAAGTGGGCCACTACATAGTAAGTATCATGCAAAATTGTATCCAATCCTGCATTTGCCAGTACTACTCCCGTAACTCCTCCGATCGTAAATAAAAATATAAAACCCATGGCAAATAACATAGGAGTTTTAAATGAAACTGAACCTCCCCACATAGTAGCTATCCAACTAAATATTTTTATTCCTGTTGGAACTGCAATTACAAGCGTTGCTGCTGTAAAATAGGCTTTAGTATCCACATCCATTCCTACTGTATACATATGATGAGCCCACACTACAAATCCTACAAAACCAATTGCAACCATTGCATATGCCATACCTAAATAACCAAATATAGGCTTTTTAGAAAACGTTGAGACTATTTGACTAACCATTCCAAAAGCAGGAAGTATCAAAATATAAACCTCAGGATGTCCAAAAAACCAAAATAAATGCTGGAATAAAATTGGATCACCTCCCATTTCAGGAACAAAAAACGCTGTACCAAAATTTCTATCTGTTAAAAGCATGGTAATTGCGCCAGCAAGAACTGGGAGAGCTAAAACTAACAAGAAAACAGTAACTAAAATTGACCATACAAATAGAGGCATCTTATGAAGGGTCATTCCAGGAGCCCTCATATTAAATATGGTTGTTATAAAGTTTATAGAACTTAAAATTGATGAAGCACCCGCAAAATGCAGAGACAAAATAGCCATATCTACGGAAGGGCCTGAATGACCTACATCGGAAGATAAAGGTGGATATATCGTCCAACCAGTTCCTGCTCCGCTCCCTACGAAAGGACTTGCTAGTAGTAATATAAAAGAGGGTACCAGTAACCAGAAACTTACATTATTCAGTCGAGGAAATGCCATATCGGGAGAACCAATCATCAGTGGCACAAACCAATTTCCAAATCCTCCTATCATAGCAGGCATAATCATAAAGAATATCATTATCAATCCATGGGCCGTAGTAAGAACGTTATACATTTGATAATCGCCACCTAATATTTGATCACCGGGCATAGCTAATTCGCTTCTCATAATCATGGACATAATTCCACCAATAACTCCTGCAATAATTGCAAAAATTAAGTACAAAGTACCTATGTCTTTATGATTGGTAGAAAACGCCCAACGGCGAAAACCCGTAGGTGTATGGTCTTGACTATCAGCTGCTGTAGACATAATATTTCCTCTCAATAAAACATTATTTATTTATTTCTCTTGCTAATTGAAGGTTTTTCTCTTCACCTACTTTAGCAAATTTTTCCTTAGCTTCTTCAATCCATTCTAAAAACTTTTCTTCTGATACAGCATGAACTTCAATAGGCATAAATCCGTGATTAAGTCCACACAGCTCTGAGCATTGACCATAAAAGATCCCTTCTCTATCTGCAATAAACCACGTTTCATTAAGTCTACCAGGCACTGAATCTTTTTTTACACCAAGAGAAGGCACTGCCCACGCATGAATTACATCGCTAGAGGTAACCTGTACCCTAATAATTTTCCCAACGGGAACTACAACCCTTGTATCGGTAGTAAGGAGCCTAGTAAATAATCTAGATTGATCTTCTAAATCTTCCTCATCTTGAACTAACCAAGCATCGTAGGTAAAATTACCATGATCTGGGTATTCGTATGACCAGTACCATTGATGACCTATTGCTTTTATAGTCATGTGAGCTTCAGGAATCACATCTCCCTTATAAAGAAGTTTAAAGGAAGGAATTGCCATAAGAACTAATATCAATACTGGTACTACTGTCCATGATATCTCAAGAAAAGTATTGTGAGTAGTTTTTGAAGGCTTAGGATTGGACTTAGCATTATATTTTAATACGATTATCACCATAAGTGCTAATACAAAAAGTGATATTATAGAAACCAACCAAAGCAACTCATTATGAAAAGCCACACTTTCTGCCATAAATGGAGAGAAAGGCTCTCGTAAATTTAATCCCCAAGGAACCGCTTGTCCAACATTTTCTGCTGAAATTGCTTTCTTACTGATTATAGAAATTAAGAAGGCTAAAATTAATTTTCCAAGTTTCATGATATTTCCATAAGTTTATTAATTACAAAATATAAGATACATTTAATATATAGTAAATCAAGTGATAAAAACTTAATATAAGTTAATATATAAATTACAAATTATTATAAATTCTAAGAGATTTTTATTGTAAAAAACTCTCTTACAATTTATCGTAGTTTTATTTTATGCAACAGTAGAATTATTTAGGAACCTTAATGTCTTATGATCAAGAAAAATATTATCAAAGTCACGTAGCTACATGGAATCAATTCATAAAAAAAGGTGTTTATATTACAATTGGCACAATAGTACTTGTAATATTAATGGCAATCTTCCTACTTTAATTTAATATTTTTAAACATCGGAAGGTAAAATAAAAAAATCATGAAGTTTGTGTTTTTAAAAATTTTTTTAGTATGTATATTATTTTTATTTGCTGGTTGTAGTGATTATACTTTCAATGAACTGAATCCCATAAGACTTCTATGTGTTGGAGAATTCGATCCACAATCTAACAGCTGTAAAATAGAAACAGACTTTCCTGATGCGACTAGTAATTCCGATAAAAGCGAAATAATCAAAGAACCTTCTGACAATTAAGGTAAACAAAGATGTCATCAACAGATGCAGATTTATCAAAAAGATTGAGCCTTTTACACTCTTCTATAGTTCATGACGCCTTAAGAATGAAAGGTCTTTCAAATCAAACTTTACCATATCAGATTAGACCTATATCTTCTGGAAAAACTATATCTGGAAAGGTATGGACTTTGTCTGGTGAGTTACAGGAAAATATAAGTGTACATGACAGTCTTTTAAGCTGGACCAGTTTTTTATCGGCAGTACAACCTGACACAGTGGTTGTTTGTCAACCTAATAATCAAAGTATTGCTTTAATGGGAGAGTTATCAGCCGAAACACTAGTAAAAAAAAACATTAAAGGATACGTAGTAGATGGTGGATGCAGAGATGTAAAAAGGATAAAAGCAATAGGGTTTCCTGTTTATTGTAAATTTTATTCCCCAAAAGATGTTGCAGGAAAATGGAAAGTCACGGAATTAGGAAAGAAAATTAAGATAGGGGAAGTCTCAATAACAACAGGTGATTATATAATAGGTGATGATGACGGTATAGTTATAATTCCCGAGAGTATAGCTAAACAAATAATCATTAAAGCAGAGAATGATATGACGTCTGAGAATAAAATAAGAGATGCCATTCTAAACGGAGTGGATCCACAAAAAGCATATTTAAAATACGGAAAGTTTTGATGGAATTGTTATGAGAGAAAATATAGATAAAGAAACAGGATTTTTAATGCCAACTGCATCTGATTTTAATGTAGCAGATTTATTCGACCTTAAAAACGAGACAGCCTTAATAACTGGAGCAGCTAATGGAATAGGTAGAGTAGCTGCCATAGTATTAGGGAAGGCAGGTGCAAAGATAGCTATAACTGATATAAATTTTGAAGAAGCGAAAATTCTAGAAAAAGAACTTTTAAAAGCAGGAGTAAAAGCTAAAGCATGGCACATGGATGCAAAAAATGAAAAAAATATTATCGAAGTTTTTGATAAAGTTGATAAAATCTTAGGAGATACGACCATACTAATTAATAATGCCGGTACCGCACATAGAAGTGCAGCCGAAGAAATGTCCACCGAAGATTTTGAAAATATTATTAGACTGAATCTTACTGGATCATTTATATGTGCAAGAACTGCAGCACAGAGAATGCTTAAAAATAAAAGAGGCTCTATTATAAACATAGCTTCTATTATGGGAGTTACAGGAGGAGGTCCAGCCCCAAATTCACCTTACCATGCATCAAAAGGAGCAATAGTCAACCTTACTAGATCTCTTGCAAACGAGTGGGGACCTAAAGGTATTAGAGTAAATGCTATAGGTCCAACTTATACTAAAACTAGACTAGTAAAAAGCCTAAATGAAGACCCAGAAAAACTTAAGTTCATTATAGAGAGAACTCCCTTAAGAAGACTAGCTGAGGTATCAGAAATGGCAGGCGGAATACTATTTTTAGCATCCAATGCTTCAAGCATGGTTACTGGTCATACACTAATGATTGATGGTGGATGGGCATCAAATTAAAAACTTTTGAACATTTTAGACACTTATAATAGGATCTTATGCCCAACAAAAAAAATAAATATTTGGAAGAACTTAATACTGAACAAATAAGTGCAGTAGAAAACTTATCAGGTCCTTTATTAGTTTTAGCTGGAGCTGGAACTGGTAAAACTAGAGTATTAACGACTAGGCTATCACATATTTTAAGACTAAATCAGGCTACTCCTTCGCAAATATTTGCTGTTACCTTTACCAATAAAGCTGCAAATGAAATGAGAGAAAGAGTAGAAAGTATTTTAGGGCGGTCTGCTGCTGGATGGTGGTTAGGGACTTTTCACTCACTAGCAGCAAGGATTCTTAGAAAACATGCCGAATTAGTTAATTTAAAAAACACCTTTACTATAATAGACTCTGACGACCAAATTAGACTTATTAAACAAATACTTATTTCTGAAAATATAGACGAAAAAAGATGGCCTGCAAGAACATTACTCTCTATTATTCAACGTTGGAAGGATAGCGGTTTAAATCCCCAAGATGTTAATAAAAGTCATTATTCTGGATCAGATTTTGCTAATGGAGAAGCAGCCCAACTATATAAGTTATATCAAGAAAGATTAATCACCCTTAATGCATCGGATTTTGGTGATTTATTACTCCACGTAATAAATATATTAAAAATTCATGAGGACATAAGAGTTCAATATCAAGAAAAATTTAAATTTTTATTAGTAGATGAATTTCAAGATTCTAATGCTGCTCAATATTATTGGCTTAAGGTTTTATCTTCAAAACATAAAAATATATGTGCAGTGGGTGATGATGATCAATCTATATATTCTTGGAGGGGAGCTGACTTAAATAATATTTTAAATTATGAAAAAGACTTTAAAAATGCAAAAATAATTAGACTAGAGCGAAACTATAGATCTACAGGTAATATTTTATCTGCAGCATCTCATCTAATTTCAAATAATGAAAGCAGACTGGGAAAAACTCTTTGGACAAAAGATGAAGAGGGCGAGAAAATTAGCATTAGAAACGTCTATGATGGTCAAGAAGAAGCAAGATCAATAAGTGATGAAATAGAATCCTACCAAAGAAATAAGCACAATATTAATGATGTAGCTATATTAGTCAGAGCAAGTTTTCAAACACGCAGTTTCGAAGAAAGATTTTTAAAAATTGGCCTTCCATATCAAGTTATCGGCGGACTTAGATTCTATGAAAGAGTAGAAATACGTGATGCAGTTGCATACCTAAGGCTAATAAATTCTCCTGATGATCAACTAGCCTTTGAGAGAATAATAAATAAGCCCAAAAGAGGATTAGGAGAAAAGACTTTACAAAAAATAGAATTTTACTCGAGGTCTAAAGCAATAAATCTTGAAACGGCAGTAAGAAGAATGAATGAAACAGATGAATTTACAGCAAAGATCAGATTATCTATGAAACTATTTATTAAAAATTTAGACAGATGGCGAAATCATATCAAATCAGATAAATTAGGAGAATTACTGCAGATGGTATTAGAAGAGTCTGAATACACAGATATGTTATTAAAAGATAAATCAATAGAAGCCCCTGGAAGATTGGAAAATTTAAAAGAATTAGTAAATGCTATTGACGAATTTGATTCTTTATCCAACTTCTTGGAACACATACAGCTAGTAATGGATGGTGGAGCTAATTCTAGTGTTGAGTCTGTTAAAATTATGACTCTTCATTCAGCCAAAGGCCTTGAGTTTAATACTATCTTTCTTCCTGGTTGGGAAGAAGGTATCTTTCCAAATCAAAAATCTTTAGATGAGAATGGAAAAATTGGATTGGAAGAAGAAAGAAGACTTGCCTATGTTGGAATTACAAGAGCTAAAACAAATGTTTGGATATTTAATGCAAGTGCTAGGCTAATGCATGGACAATGGATTGATTCTATTCCCTCAAGATTTATTGATGAAATACCTGAAAAGTATGTAACAAAAGTTTCAAGTTTTGCCGATGTTATGCCTGAATACCAATCAGGGTTAGCATCGAAATGGATTTCTTCAATATCTAAAAAGAATAGCCAATCTATTGATGAAATAATAGTCCAAGGCTCATCTTCTCTTAATTCGAATATTGTTAATGACAAGAAATTACATGAAGGAGAAAGAATATTTCATCAAAAATTTGGTTATGGCACTATATTGAATATAGATGGTGAAAAAGTTGAAATAAAATTTGAAAAATCTGATACTAAAAAAGTTCTGATGAGCTTTATCGAAAAAACTAACTAAAAATTCCACCATTTTTTTGAAATTAATTCAATTTTAATAGATTTAGAATAATCTATTTTATCAGATGAAAAAATTTTTGGTTGTACTATTTGTATTTTTAACGCACATGACACTTCATCTATAATTTCTTTAATATAGATTATCATTCCGTTTAAATAACTATTAATACACTTCCCCTGTAATCTTCTTCCTAGAAGCAAAGATTCTTCCATTGACATTGATTCCTTTGTTCTTGTATTCGAAATATAGTTTGCTATTGATACATGAGGATTTGTTTTAAAATATTTTTCGTATTTCATTATCTTTCACTTTTTATTGTCGAGGTGGCTTAAGGGGGATTTTAACATATAAGGGAGGAAATAAATAAGCCACCTCAATTAATTCATTAAATACAGGGATTTATATGATATAACCACCATAAATAATACATTTTTGATATGCATATTTTGCATGACATATTTATAATTAATGCCATTATTTTCATGCTTGACGTTTAATGGTACAGATATGATGCATTTTAAGCATCATAGAAATGCAAAATACACATAAATAATGCAATTAAAAAATATTTTATTTAAATATTCATTGGATATCTTATTATAAAACAATATAAATATAGAAAAACAACTTTAGATTATTTAATGTTAAAAACTTATAATACTATTACTAATTCTAGAATTTCTAAAATAAGAAACATTCTTAAAAAGAATAAATTTGATGGTTTTATTCAACCAAGATCAGATTCTTATTTAGGAGAATATGTACCAAGTTCGTCCGCTAGATTGGAGTGGCTTTGTGGATTTTCGGGTTCAGCAGGAGAACTCCTTATTCTCACCAATAAAATTCTTTTATTCGTTGACAATAGATATTTTCTTCAAGCTATAAAGGAAACTAAAAACACAGGGATAGAAGTGATATTAATTTCAGACCTTACTCTTATTCAATGGCTAAATAAAAATTTAGATAAAACTGCTACCATAGGATTCGACCCATGGCTATATTCTGACAATCAAATAAATAATATAAAAAATATTAAATTAAATTCTTGCCATTTTAAAGCACTCAACCCTAACCCTATAGACCTATTATGGGATAATAGACCAAAGGAACCTTCAAGTTTAATTAAGCCTCATCCAATAAAATATGCTGGGATAAGTTCTAAAAATAAAATTAATAATTTAATTAAAAAGATGAAAGAAAACAAAGCTGATGCATATATTATATGTCAACCTGATTCCTTAGCATGGATACTTAATATAAGAGGAAAAGACCTTACTCATACTCCTATTATCCTTTCCAGATTAATTGTTTTATCAAATGGCAATATCTATTTTTTCATTAATAAAAAAAGGATAGATACAGAAGCTCTAAAACACCTAAAACTTTGTGGAAAAAATATTAAATTTTTATCTGAAGAAAAAATATTTGAGATGATAAAATATTTGGCGACTAAAAATAAAAAAATCTGGATAGATCCTAATAATACCCCTTATGCAATAGTAAATAACAAAAATACTAATTCGTCATTATTTATAAAAAAAACTTGCCCAATTGAATTTAGCAAAGCAATTAAAAATAAAACTGAAATTAATGGTAGTATTAAAGCTCATAAAAAAGATGGGATTGCCTTGTGTAATTTTTTATATTGGTTATCTCTTCCCAAAACTAATATAACAGAAATAAGTGCTGCAAAAAAAATTGATATTCTGCGATCAAAACAAAAAAACTTTATCTGTACTTCGTTTGAAACAATAAGCGGTTATGGAAGTAATGGAGCAATAGTTCATTATCGTGTAAATAACCAATCAAGTAAAAAATTTAAAAAAAATAATCTGTACCTTGTAGATAGTGGAGGACAATATTTAGAAGGCACCACAGATGTTACGCGCACTATTGCAATAGGGAAACCAACTAAGGATATGGTAAAGTATTTTACCATAGTCTTAAAAGCACACATATCTTTAGCAAATATAATTTTTCCATATGGTACTGCAGGGCATGAGTTGGACATATTAGCTAGAAAACACCTATGGAGAGAAGGGTTAGATTATGGACATGGTACCGGACATGGAGTTGGATCATGTTTAAGTGTCCATGAAGGTCCACAAAGAATATCTAGAGGATCTAAAGTAATCTTAGAGCCAGGAATGATTATATCTAACGAACCCGGATTCTATTTAAAGAGTAATTTTGGTATAAGGATAGAGAACCTTATGATAGTACGAAAATGTAAGAAAAATCAATTCAATAAAAAAACCATGTTATCCTTTGAAACTCTCACATTAGCTCCTTTAGATAATAAATTGATTAATTATAAGATGCTTAATAAAGAAGAAATTAGTTGGATGAATAGTTACCATTCTTCAGTATACAAAACTATATCTCCCCATTTAAAAAAAAGTAATAGAAATTGGTTAAGAAATAATTGTAAAAAAATTAAAACCTAGCAAACTACGTTATAATTTTCTATCAAAAACTATTAAAAATTGCTTCTCATCCATAATTTCTATAGATAAATCTTTTGCTTTTCTTAATTTAGTACCCGGTTTATCTCCAACTACTAGTATATCAGTCTTAGGTGAAACTTGGCTGGAAATAAATGCACCTGCATTCTCAGCAAGGGATTTAGCTTCAGAACGAGTAAAACTTTCAAATTTACCCGAAAAAACCAGTGTTTTTCCTGACAAAAGAGTATCCTTCTGTACTTCAATTAATTCCTCAAGGTTTATATAGGAACACAAATCATTAAATTCAGAAATATTATTTATAAAATAATTAATTATAGAATCTACTGCTTTATCTCCTAGACCATTAATAGAAATAAGATTTTCAGAAAATTTATCTAAATTATTTCTATTATTTAATTTTTGTACTTCCTCAATAAACCTTTCACTTTCAATAAAATACTTTGCAATTAACCTAGCTGAGCCATATCCAACATGTCTAATACCCAAAGAATAAATTAATTTATCTAAAGTCTGGTTTCTAGAGATTCTTATTGAATCCAACATGTTTTTTACAGATAAACTTCCCCATCCAGACAATTGAGAAATTTGTTCGTGAATTTCTGTGGATTTTTCAGATGATAACCTAAAAATATCACCAAAATTTTTTACTATACCTAAATTAAATAATTCTTTTAGTTGTTTTTCCCCTAAACCTTCAATATTTAAAGCATTACGAGAAACAAAATGAATTAATCTACCTAATATTTGAGAATTACAAGATTTTACATTGTTACATCTGATAATTGTTTCATCAGCTATATTTTCTAAAAGAGTGCTACAAGATGGGCAAAACTTAGGAAAATTTATAATCTTAGCTGACTTAGGCCGGAATGAAGAGACGAAACCAGTTATTTGAGGTATAACATCACCTGCTCTTTGAACTAATACGGTATCTCCTATCATAATTCCTAACCTTAAAATTTCATCTTTGTTATGTAATGTTGCTCTTTTTACCCTTACCCCTCCGATAGTTACCGGAGCAAGTTCTGCAACGGGGGTAACTGCTCCAGTTCTACCTACCTGAAAAGATACATTATTTAAAATAGTTACTCCTTTTTCAGGAGGAAATTTATGAGAAATACTGTATCTAGGAGAATGATCTGTTTCACCTAGCCTATTATATAAACTTAAATCATTAAATTTATAAACTACCCCATCTATATCAAAATTTAAACTAGACCTTTTTTCAAATAATTCTTCAAAATATTGCTTTATATCACTAATATTTGAACACAACTTACTGGGATGAGTTAGATTAAAACCAAATAGTTCTAGAGCATTTCTGGATTCAACAAGCGTTTTTCCCAACGGAGTAGAAAGAATACCCCAATTATAAGCATAAAAACCTAAATTACGTGTTTTTGTTACTAGTGGATCTAAATGTCTTACTGAGCCTGCTGCAGCATTTCTTGGATTGGCAAAAGGGGATATTCCCTGTTGAATTCTAACTAAATTCATCTTCTCAAAATCAATATTTGAAATATAAATTTCTCCTCTCACCTCTATTTCATCAGGAAAATTACCTTTTAATTTATCTGGAATATCCTTAATAAATCTTATATTCGCAGTAATATTTTCACCCTGTTTTCCATCTCCCCTTGTTGCCCCCAATACTAAATTACCACCTTTATAAATTAAAGTTGCAGATAAACCATCAATTTTAGGTTCAGCTAATACTTCTAATAAATCATTTTTATTAAATTTTAAGAATCTTCTAGTTCTATTGAAAAATTCTTGAATTTCTTCAAGACTAAATGCATTATTTAAAGACAACATCGGAACCTTATGAGAAACTTTAGTAAATTTTGATTGAGGTTTGCTTCCAACTTTATTTGAAGGACTATTTTGCAAAACCATTGTTGGAAAGTATTTTTCTAACTCCGCATTTCTCGCTCTCAATCTATCATATTCAGAGTCAGAAATTTCTGGAGAGTCATTTTGATAATACAATTTATTATGGCGTTCTATAATTTTTGATAAGTAAATTAATTCTTTTAATGCTTCTTCTTTATTCATTTTGCTTGGGTCTTTTGATTTAAACATATTAACTAAGCCTGACTTATAAATAAGCTTTTTGCAGCTTTTCTTGCAGCATCAGTAATTTTTGCACCAGATAACATTCGAGCTAACTCTTCTAATCGAGCATCTTCATTTAATATTGCTACTATGGTTTGAATATCATTATTTATATCAATTTTATCTACTTTTAGGTGGTTATTTGCTCTCGCTGCTACTTGAGGTTGATGCGTAACAGCTAAAACCTGTAAATTATTTCCAAGGTCAGACAAACGTTGTCCTACTGCATGTGCGACGGCACCTCCTACTCCAGAATCTACTTCATCAAATATTAAAGTTCTTTGATTATTAAACTCCTTTTCTGCGCTTAAC
>CAZNVN010000050.1:0-1553 GCA_964576635.1 uncultured Rhodospirillaceae bacterium | reverse complement strand
CATTATACGGGATAATTCTCCTCCTGAAGCTATTTTAGCTATAGAGTCATATCCGCTACCTTTATTAGACTCTATTTCAAATATAACCTGTTCAGCACCTTGTTTACCCCAACTATTCTCGTCTAAATTTTCGAGTTTAACCCTAAATTTAGCATCATTAAGTTTAAGTGCTGGAAGCTCATTATTAATTGCTTTAGTCAAAATTATGGCAGCCTTATTTCTCTTAACAGACAGATTTTTAACTTTTATTTTAAAATTTTTTTCAGAAACATACTTATTTTCTGATAAATTACTTATCTGATCAGAGTTTTCATAAATTTTTGAAAGCTTATCTTCCAAACTACACTTAATATCTTTTAATTCTTCAATTTTACCTACCGCATGTTTTTTAGCCAATTGTCTTAATGCAAAGAGTCTAGATTCAATGGCTTCTAGCTCATTAATATTAAAATTTAATAATGACTCGCTATTTTTTATTTCTGCTTCCACTTCTGAAATTTCAATAGATGCTCTATTTAATGCATTACCAAGATTTATCAACCTATCTCCTGTTATTAATGATACATCAGACAATGATTGTTTAGCCAAATCTATTCTATCTTTTATACTTTTAGATTCTTCATCACCCAACAATCTTAAATTAACTTCGTTTAAAGCAGAGCTAATTTTTTCTGAATTAACCATAAATTTTCTCTTCTCCATAAGTTCTAATTCTTCATTATCTTGAATATTCAAAATGTTTATTTCCTCCAGATCAGATTCTATGCTTTCTTTTTCTCTCTCTAATTTTTCTAATTCTAACTTTTTATTATCAAGAGCTCTAGTTGCCTCCATAAAAGAAAAATAAGCTTTACTTACCTCATTTGCATATTCTTTTAAACCTGCCCAAGCATCCAAAACTCTAATATGAGTGGAGCTATCCAATAAGCCTTGTTTAGAATTCTGACCATGTATTTCTACTAACATCAACCCAATTTCTTTCATAAAATTAAGAGATATTATCTGATCATTTAGATAACTCTGACTCCTACCATTTGAATAAATTTGCCTTCTTAAAATAAATTCTTTTTCAACAGCTATTCCTGACTCTCTCACATACTGCTTAACTTTGTGACTGTCAGGCACATCAAACCCTGCTGTAACAGTAGCTAAATTTTGTCCTTTTCTTATCAATCTACTCTCTGATCTTTTACCAAGTATTAAACCTAAAGCATCTATTAAAATTGATTTACCTGCACCAGTCTCTCCAGTTAACGAGCTAAAACCGCTATCAAAAGATAAATCTACTTTTTTAATTAGAACTACATCTCTGACTGATAAAGAAACTAACATAAAACAACCTATGACTATTCAGTACTAAAAAATCCTAATATTTCATCTAAAAGAGATATGTTATCTTCTGCATCATTATTTTCTGGCAAAGACTCAATATTATCACTTTTATTATCACCGCTATTAGAAGTATTTTTTACAAATTTTCTCTCCTTATAATTTAATAACAAATCATATGTATATTTATGCCAATAATTATTAGGATAGTTATGCCCAAGAAC
>CAZNVN010000049.1:11911-13260 GCA_964576635.1 uncultured Rhodospirillaceae bacterium | reverse complement strand
GCAATCAAAAAGGGTGGGGTCTGAACCTTTGAGTGAAAAAGAGTTATAAAAGTGATTAAAAGCAAAGATATTATTTTTAAAGATATTCATGGTTTTGAAGGAAATTCATTAGGTTATGCATTATCCAGAGGAGATTGGGATAATACTAAAGAGCTCATTTTAAAAGATCCAGAATGGATTGTAAATCAAGTAAAAAATTCTGAACTCAGAGGAAGAGGTGGAGCAGGTTTTCCAACAGGGTTAAAATGGTCATTTATGCCAAAAAATTCAGATAATAATGATCATTATATAGTTATAAATGCTGATGAAAGTGAGCCTGGAACTTGTAAAGATAGAGATATTATTAGGAATGAGCCGCATAAGTTAATTGAAGGAACTCTATTAGCCGGGAGGGCTATAAGGGCAAATGTGGGTTTTATTTATATAAGAGGTGAATTCATTAATGAAGGAAAGATATTAGATAAAGCAATAAAAGAAGCCTATCAAAAAGGATTCTTGGGTGATAATGCTTGTGGTTCGGGTTTTTCTTTTGATCTACATCTTCATAGAGGTGCTGGAGCTTATATATGCGGGGAGGAAACAGGATTGCTTGAAAGTTTGGAAGGAAAAAAAGGTCTACCCAGGTTAAAACCTCCTTTTCCAGCTAATGCAGGCTTATATGGAAAACCAACGACAGTGTCTAATGTTGAAACTGTGGCAGTCGTACCTACTATTTTACGTAGAGGAGCGGATTGGTTCTCTAATCTAGGAAGAAAAAATAATACAGGAACAAAGCTTTTCTGTATATCAGGTCACGTAAAAAAACCATGCGTAATAGAAGAAGAATGGGAGTGCCTCTAAAAGAGATTATTGAAAGATATGCAGGAGGAGTTATTGGAGGCTGGGATAATTTGTTGGCTGTTATTCCTGGTGGATCTTCTACCCCTCTTATTCCTAAGTCAATATGCGATAATGTTTTAATGGATTTTGATTCACTGCAAAATGAAGGTTCTGGCCTTGGAACGGCTGGAGTAATAGTTATGAATAAATCTACAGATATTATCGAAGCCATCTGGAGATTATCTAAATTTTATAGTCATGAATCATGTGGACAGTGTACACCTTGTAGAGAAGGAACTGGATGGATAATGAGAACTATGGAAAGATTAATTTCAGGAAATTTAAAAATAAAAGATATAGATTTACTAAAAAATGTTTGTGATCAAGTAGAAGGGCATACTATTTGTGCTCTTGGAGATGCAGCTGCTTGGCCAGTTCAGGGACTAATAAGACATTTTAGACCTGAACTAGAAAAAAGAATAAATACAGCAAATACAATTAACAGGAAAAACAATGGTTAACTTGAAAGT
>CAZNVN010000049.1:0-11901 GCA_964576635.1 uncultured Rhodospirillaceae bacterium | reverse complement strand
GAAGAAGGGTGTCAAAATTGTATATATAACTCTTCATATAGGGCTTGGAACCTTTAGACCTATTTTAGTTGAGGACCTTACAAGACACCATATGGATTCAGAATATTATGATATACCTGTAAATACAGCAAATACAATTAACAGGAAAAACAATGGTTAACTTGAAAGTTGATGGCAAGTCCATGGAGGTTGTTAAAGGATCCACTGTAATGCAAGCATGTGAAAAAGCAGGAGCGGAAATACCAAAATTTTGTTTTCATGAAAGGTTGTCTATAGCTGGAAACTGTAGAATGTGTTTAGTAGAAATTATAGGTAATCCTAAGCCGGTTGCTAGTTGTGCAATGCCTGTTTCTGAGGGAATGAATATAGTTACATCTTCTCAAAAAGTTAAGGATGCACGAGAAGGAGTAATGGAGTTTCTTCTTATAAACCATCCATTGGATTGTCCTATTTGTGATCAAGGCGGAGAATGCGATTTACAGGATCAAGCTCTTTACTATGGAAGAGGAGTTAGTCGGTACACGGAGGATAAAAGAGCTGTAGATGATAAACCTTTTGGGCCTCTTATAAAAACTGAAATGACTCGTTGTATTCATTGTACTCGTTGTGTGAGATTTATGGATGAAGTATCTGGAGTGCATGAATTAGGTGCTATTGGCCGTGGTGAAGATATGGAAATTATTTCTGTAGCAGAATCAGGACTGGGCGGGGAATTATCTGGAAATATTATAGATTTGTGTCCTGTCGGAGCACTAACCTCTGCTCCTTACGCATTTACAGCTAGGCCATGGGAACTAAAGCACACTAATAGTATTGATGTTTTGGACGCTATAGGCTCATCAATAAGAATAGATTCAAAAGATGAAAAGGTGATGAGGATTTTGCCAAGACTCAATGAAGATGTTAATGAAGAATGGCTTGGAGATAAATCAAGATTTGCATGCGATGGATTATCTAATCAAAGACTCGATAATCCTTATAAAAGAAATTCAAAAGGCAAACTGGAAATATGTACATGGGATGAAGCTTTTAATGCGATATTGAAGAACATCAGCGCTCTTAAAGGAAGTCAAATGGCATCTTTATCTATTGGAAATTCATGTATAGAATCTATGGTAGCCTTAAAAGATTTGATGCAAAATTTAAATGTAAATAATTTAGATTGTCGTCAGGAATTTTCCTCTTTACCTATTGATGTAGAAAAAAGAAGTGGCTGGTTGTTTAATCCAAGAATTTCCGGTATTGAAACAATGGATTCATTAACTATTATTGGATCTAATCCTAGATTTGAGGCACCAATGTTGGAAGCTAGAATTAGAAAGTCCTGGTTAGCTTCTAACATGACTATTGGCAGAATAGGAGGAGATTCTAAACTAAGTTATCCAGTTTTAGAACTTGGAAATAAAACTTCAGTTTTGGATGAACTTTTAAGTGGTTTACATGACTATCATGATGTTTTACAGAAATCACATAGACCAGGTTTTATTGTAGGAGAGGGAATTATTAATCGAAGAGATGGAGAAGCATTGATAGGAAAAATCAGAGAGATTGCTGAAAAATATAATGCTTATGATCAAGAGTGGAATGGACTTGGATTTCTGCATACCTCAGCTGGAACTGTAGGTGCATTAGAAGTTGGCTTTGTTCCTCAAAAAAAGGGAAGCAATACAAACGAAATTATTAAGAATATTAAGTCAGGAAACATAAAATTTATTTGGTTATTGAACACTGATGATTTGGATGTTGAATCTTTATCTAAGGCTTTTGTCGTTTATCAAGGTCATCATGGAGATAAAGCTGCTGCAATTGCTGATGTAATCCTTCCTGGCAGAGCTTATACTGAAAAAGAGGGAACTTTTATAAATGTCGAAGGAAGAGTTCAAAAAACTCAGCAGGCAGTTAAATCTCCTGGATCATCCAAAGAAGATTGGAAAATTATTCGCGCGTTCTCATCTTTATTAGAAAAGCCTTTACCTTATAATAATGTTTTTGAATTAAAAAAACGAATAGAAAAAATCAATCCGTTTTTGACAAAAGAAAATTATGTGATAACTGGTAATACATCAAAAATTGGAAATTCTAGCTTAAAAATAGCAAATAAAAATATTTATCCTAAAGACATAAATTATTATATGACTTGTCCCATATCAAGATCATCTGAAACTATGGCTAAATGTACTATATCTGCCAATAATAAAGGTATTAAAAGTTGATTCTTTTTAATTTAGAAAATTTATATTTTTTAGGCTTAATTTTATTAAAAATAATTATTTTAGTTATTCCATTATTATTGATAGTTGCTTTTTTGACTTATGCTGAAAGAAAAGTTATTGCCGCTGCTCAACTAAGAAAAGGACCTAATGTAGTGGGATTATTTGGGCTACTTCAACCAGTAGCTGATGGAATTAAATTGTTCTCCAAAGAGTCTATATTTCCAACTGTTTCTAGTAAGATAGTTTTTATTTTAGCACCAATGATTGCTTTTTCTCTCTCTATTGCGGCTTGGGCTGTAATTCCTGTTTCTGATGGTTTAGTAATTTCTAATATTAATGTGGGAATACTATATATTTTTGCAATTTCTTCACTTTCTGTTTATGGAATTATTATGGCTGGATGGGCAAGTAATTCTAAATATGCATTTATGGGAGCAATGAGATCAGCAGCACAAATGGTCTCATACGAAGTTTCTATAGGCTTAGTAATAGTTACAGTTTTAATTTGTGTAGGTTCTTTAAATTTACACGATATTGTTATGGCTCAAGAATCCGTATGGTTTATATTTCCACTTTTTCCCATGTTCATAGTTTTTTTTGTTTCAGCATTAGCGGAGACTAATAGAGCACCTTTTGATCTTCCTGAAGATGAATCGTCGCTAGTAGCAGGATATTTTACAGAATATTCTTCTATGTTATTTGCAATGTTTTTTTTAGGAGAATACGCTGCGATGATACTTATGAGCGGCATGGCAACTATTCTATTTTTAGGAGGTTGGCTAGCTCCATTTGATTATTATTTATTTCAAATGATTCCTGGAATATTTTGGTTTGCATTAAAAAGCTCACTATTGCTCTTTGTTTTTTTGTGGATTAGGGCTACCTTTCCCCGTTTTAGATATGATCAATTGATGCGTATAGGTTGGAAGGTATTTCTTCCTTTGTCACTATTTTGGGTGGTTGCCACTTCAGGGTTTTTAGTCATATTTGATTTGTTACCCAAAGGTGGAGCTTAAAGATTGTTAAAGTTAATTTATAGATCCATGTGGTTTTTAATTCTTGGTGAATTGTTTGCGGGGTTATGGCTAACATTTAAATATATGTTAAAGAGACCTGTAACAATTAATTATCCATATGAAAAAGGTAGTTTAAGTCCTCGTTTTAGAGGCGAACACGCTTTAAGACGTTATCCTAGTGGAGAGGAGAGATGTATAGCTTGCAAGTTGTGTGAAGCTATATGCCCTGCTTTAGCAATAACTATCGAGGCAGAACCAAGAGTTGATGGAAGTAGGAGAGCTACTAGATATGACATAGATATGACAAAATGCATATATTGCGGTTTGTGTGAGGAGTCATGTCCTGTAGATGCAATTGTTCAAGGTCCAAATTATGAGTTTGCAACTGAAACAAGACCAGAGCTTTTCTATAATAAACAAAAGTTATTAGATAATGGAGATAAATGGGAAGAAGTTTTATCAGATAACTTAAGATCGAAGTTATAGTTGAGTACATTTTTAGGATAATTTATGTCAGTTCTATCATTATTTTTTTATTTATTCGCTTCAATTACTGTAATATCAGCTTTAATGGTAGTAATATCACGTAACCCTGTTCATTCTGTACTATTTTTAATTCTTACTTTTTTTAATTCTTCTGCTCTTTTTGTTTTAATGGGGGCCGAATTTTTGGCTATGTTATTGCTCGTAGTTTATGTAGGGGCAGTAGCTGTTTTATTTTTATTTATAGTAATGATGTTAAACATTGATTTTTTAACGCTTCGAAAGGGTATGTCCAAGAATGCTCCTATAGGAGTTATAGTAGGGTTGATTTTATTTTTTGAAATAGTGATATCTATTGTAGGAGTTAATTTTGGCGAATTTTCTACTCCAGCAAGTGAATTAAAAGTTGTTTATAGTGAAGTTGAAAATACTAGAGCTTTAGGCATGGTTCTATATACCAAATATGGATATTTGTTTCAGTGTGCTGGCATGATTTTACTGGTAGCGATGATAGGAGCGATAGTTTTAACTCATCGGCAAAGAGCCTCTGTTAGACGTCAGAAAGTAGGAAAACAAATATTGAGAAACAGGGATGATTCAGTAGAGATTAAAAAAGTTGAACTAGGAAAGGGAGCTACATAATGCTTGAAGTTTCTCTAGCTCACTATTTAATTTTATCATCCTTAATATTTACTATCGGACTTTTTGGTATTTTTCTTAATAGGAAGAATCTAATAATAATTTTAATGTCTTTAGAATTAATTTTACTATCAGTTAATATTAATTTTGTAGCATTTTCAACACATCTAGATCTAATTCTTGGCCAAGTTTATTCAATGTTTATATTAACCGTCGCAGCGGCAGAAGCAGCTATTGGTTTAGCAATACTGGTAGTGTTTTTTAGAGCTAAGGGTTCTATCGGCGTTGATGATGCAAGTAGCATGAAAGGTTAATTAAATATGCTTACTATTGCAGTATTTCTTCCTTTAATTGGGGCTATTCTTAGTGGTTTTTTTCCTAAAACTTTGGGAAAAAATGTTGCTGTTTGGATTCCAACTTTATCATGCATAATTTCATTTATTTTTTCAATCTTCCTATTACTTAGTGCTCTTTCTGGAGACACATATGAGGTCCTTCTTTTAAATTGGATTCAGTCGTCATCATTAGATATAGGTTGGTCACTTAGGTTAGATGTTCTTAGTGCAATAATGATATTTACAGTTTCTCTAGTTTCTTCGATTATTCATCTTTATTCAATTGGTTACATGAGTAACGATCCTAATCAAGAGAGGTTTTTCTCATATTTATCATTGTTCACTTTCTCAATGTTAATTTTAGTTGCAGCAAGTAATTTTGTACAACTATTCTTAGGCTGGGAGGGAGTGGGGTTATGCTCTTATCTCCTTATAGGATTTTGGTATAAAAAGGATAAAGCCAATAAAGCGGCTATAAAAGCTTTTATAGTGAATAGGGTAGGTGACTTAGGTTTAGTATTAGGACTATGTGTACTATATAATACTTTTGGAAGTCTTGATTATAGTATAGTTTTTTCACAGGCTTATGATTATAAGCTAGTGTATATATCAATTTTAGGCTATTCAATTCCGTCTTTAGAACTTATTGGAGTACTTTTATTTATCGGGGCTATGGGGAAGTCTGCGCAGCTAGGTTTACATACTTGGTTGGCAGATGCTATGGAAGGACCAACTCCAGTTTCTGCACTAATTCACGCTGCTACGATGGTCACAGCAGGAGTATTTCTAGTAGCGAGATGCTCTCCTTTATATGAACATACCACTTATGCATTAGGTTTTATAATAATTGTTGGAGCACTGACCGCAATATTTGCAGCCTCTATTGCTATTACGCAAGACGATATTAAAAAAGTAATTGCTTATTCTACCTGTAGTCAGCTAGGTTATATGTTTTTTGCATGTGGTGTTTCAGCATATTCGGCAGGCATATTTCATCTAATGACTCACGCTTTTTTCAAAGCTTTATTATTTTTAGCGGCAGGCTCAGTAATTCACGCTTTATCAGGGGAGCAGAATTTAAAAAAGATGGGTGGCTTGTCTAAATATTTGCCTCTGACATGTGCTTCCATGTGGATCGGATCTTTGGCTTTAGCAGGAATACCCCCATTTGCAGGTTTCTTTTCTAAAGATATCATTCTAGAGGCTGCTTGGGGAAGTCACTCCATATTGGGTTCAATAGCATTTTACTTAGGTATAGCAGCTGCATTTATGACAGCTTTTTATTCATGGAGGGTTATTTTTTTAGTCTTTCATGTAAAAACTGAAAATGAATACAAAAATATTCATGAATCTCCTTTTACAATGCTTGTACCCATAGGGCTACTTTCTTTAGGCGCCATTTTTTCCGGTTGGATTGGACTTGATATGATTAGTGTTTCTAGAGATTTTTGGATGGGATCAATTCAAGTTATAAGTGGTCATGATGCTTTAGCTAATGCTCACCATGCTCCTATATATATAAAACTTTTGCCAATATTTATTGCTACTTCAGGAATTATTTTAGCATGGGTGTTTTATATTAAATTGCCCCACATGCCCAATTTGATATCGGATAAGATGAGATTAATGTATTTAATACTTTATAACAAATATTGGTTCGATGAATTTTATGATTGATTTATCTGTTTTCCTCTTAAAAGCTTTGGAAAGTTTCTGTGGGAAAAATGTGATATTAAAGTCATAGATAAATATGGCCCTGATGGAATAAGTAATTATTGTATTATTTTGGCTAGTAAGATTCGTAAGTTCCAAAGCGGTTATGTTTATCACTATGCCTTTTCAATGTTTTTTGGTCTGATTATCTTTATTAGTTGGCATTTTATTGTCTATTTAGGTGTATTTTGATGACAGGCTGGCCAATTCTCTCTCTAATGATTTTTATCCCCTTATTTGGAGCTATAATTATTTCTCTTATAGGAGGAAATGAAAAAACTATTTTTAACAATTCTAGAATAGTAGCTCTATGGACTTCATTGGTAGTTTTAATTTTATCTATATTAGCTTGGATAACTATTCCATCAGACGGTAATTTTTACTTTGTAGAGGAAATTGATTTTATTTCTTCCATCGGACTAAGTTACAGATTGGGAGTTGATGGGATATCACTTGTATTTATATTATTATCTACTTTTTTAATACCATTATGTATTCTCATAAGTTGGAAATCCATTACTTATAGAGTGCGCGAATATATGATTTTGTTTCTAATCTTAGAAACTTTAATGATAGGTACTTTTTGTGCTTTAGATTTAATATTATTTTATATATTTTTTGAATCATTACTAATACCTATGTTCTTAATTATTGGAATTTGGGGTGGTCCAAGGAGGGTATATGCAGCATTTAAATTCTTTTTATATACATTAGGAGGTTCAGTATTATTCTTAATTGCTATAATAGTGATGGCTAATGTAGTTGGTACTTTTGATATAAGAACACTTTTACATAGTGAGATACCTGAAACTATACAACTATGGTTATGGCCTGCTTTTTTTGCTTCATTTGCAATTAAAACTCCTATGTGGCCATTTCATACATGGTTGCCTGATGCTCACGTTGAGGCTCCCACAGCAGGCTCAGTTATTCTCGCTGGCGTATTACTTAAAGTAGGAGGATATGGTTTTATAAGATTTTCTATACCAATGCTTCCTTATGCAAGTGAATATTATAGTCTACTAGTTTATGTACTTAGCGTTATAGCAATAATTTATGCTTCTTTAGTTGCTTTGATGCAAAGTGATATGAAAAAATTAATTGCTTATGCTTCTGTAGCGCATATGGGTTTTGTTACTTTAGGTTTGTTTACTTTCAAACAAGAAGGGATAGACGGTGCGATGACCCAAATGCTAAGTCATGGTGTAGTTTCTGCTGCATTATTCTTATGTGTCGGTGTTTTATATGATAGGAAACATTCAAGATTAATTTCTGATTATGGTGGTTTGGTTGAGAGAATGCCTAAATACGCTCTAGTGTTTATGATATTTCTTTTAGCCTCTATTGGGCTTCCTGGTACAAGTGGATTCATAGGTGAATTTTTAATTTTAATTTCGGCATATCAAGTAAATGCATTTCTAGCACTTAGTGCAGGATTAGGGATAATATTAGGTGCTTGTTATATGTTATGGCTTTATAAAAGAGTAATATTTGGTTCATTAAACAAAAATAAAACTGACGATATTCTTGATATAGATTTAATAGAAATGCTAGTTTTTGTGCCATTAATTATTTTGGTTTTCTGGATAGGTATTTATCCAGAAAGTTTTATTTCCGAATTTAGAGAACCAGTATCAAATATGATCAATTCATTTAACGATAGAATTATAAGATAAAATATGGAGCCTTCGTATTGAAATCTTCCTTAAATTTTTCAGAATTATTTGTAATATTTCCAGAAATCTTTTTATCTTCATGGATACTTTTTTATATTATTTTTGGAGTATTTTCTGGAGGTAGTAAGTTGTCTAAACAAAAAATATTTACTCTTACTGCCTCTCTTGGTTTATTGATTACATTTATATTGGTTTACATAGGTGATTGGAAGGCAAATAGATTGTTGTCAGATTTATTTGTGCAAGATAGATTATCAGTTTATATGAAACTTTTGGTTTTGTTTTCAGGAATTGTAATTATTTACATATCTGAAAAATATAGATCTTTTGAAAAACTATTTATTTATGAATACCCTTTGTTGATATTGTTCTCCATTCTTGGAATGTTGATTATGATATCAGCAAATGATTTTATTTCTTTATATATGGGATTAGAACTACAATCTTTGTCTCTGTATGTATTGGCCTCAATAAAAAAAGATTCTAGTAAGTCTTCTGAAGCTGGCTTGAATTATTTTATACTTGGCGCATTGGCATCAGGTTTTTTTCTTTTTGGCGTATCATTATTATTTGGAATTGCCGGAACTACAACTTATACAGAACTTTCTTTAATTCTGGTCAATTATGAAAACTATTCTCCGTTGTTGGCATTAGCTATTGTAATGATACTTTGCTCGATAGCGTTCAAACTTTCGGCAGCACCTTTTCATATGTGGACACCAGATGTATATGAGGGTAGCCCTACAACGGTAACAGCTTTTATAGCTGTAGTTCCTAAAATTGCTGCTGTAGCTATTATAGTAAGAGTCTTATATATACCTTTTGGTAATATTTATGAAATTTGGTATCAAATATTAGTTATGATATCTGTTGTATCAATATATGTAGGGGCCTTTGGAGCCCTCGTTCTGGATAATATCAAACGCCTTATGGCATACAGTACTATAGGTAGTATCGGTTATGTTTTATTAGCTTTATCTGCAGGAAGTCAGGAAGCCCTTCAGGGTGCTTTAATATACATAACTATATATACTATTTCTGTAATGGGTAGTTTTGTTGCAATTGTTTTTATGGAAAAAGATAATATAGCATTAGAAAAAATTTCAGATTTAGCGGGTATATCTAAAACTGATCCTTATACGGCTATTTGCTTTTCTATATTGCTGCTTTCACTTGCAGGCCTTCCACCTTTTGCAGGTTTTGTGGGAAAATTTTATATATTTCGCTCCTTGATCATTGAAGATTTAACTTGGTTGGCTGTTATAGGAGTAATAGGTAGTGTTATTGCTGCATATTATTATTTAAAACTAATTAAAATTATGTATTTAGATAGTGCTGAAGAACCATTAATTTTAAGGTATAATCTGGGTTCTAAAATAGTATTAGGTGCTACGAGCTTGATGGTATTAAGCTTTTTACTTTATGCTAAGTCTGTAGTTAATTTTATTGAATATATAAGCTTTTCAATTTCACTATGATAAAAAGAGAAAAATCATTACCTCCTGAGTATAATTTACACATATATAAAGAAGTTGCATCTACTATGCTAACAGCTAAAAACTTAGTTAATAGTGGTAGTGATGTAGGAACGGTGGTTTGGGCTGAGAAACAAACTAGGGGAAGAGGAAGGCATGGAAGAACCTGGGCATCACCTGCCGGTAATTTATATTTTTCATTTATTAGAAATGCAGAAATGGAAAATAAAAAATTTTTATTTTCTCACGTTTATATAGTAGGCCTAACTCTTGCAGAATCTGTTGAAGGAATAAGCAATGGTTTAATTAAGCCATTTTTAAAATGGCCTAATGACCTTCTAATAAATGGCTCAAAATTAGCTGGTATTTTAATAGAAAGTTTTATAAGTGATAGTAATAAGAATCTATTAAATATAGGATTGGGAATAAACATAAATAGTTCCCCTGATAATGTGGGCTATAAAACTACTAATTTAAAGAAAGAAAAAGTGAATATTGAGCTAAGGGAATTACTTGTATATTTTTTTCAATGTTTGAAATGTAATGAAAAAATTTATAATAAAAAGGGTTTAAATTTTATTTTGAAAAAATGGAAAAATTATAGTCATACTAAAAACGATAAGTTATTGGTAAAAATTGGGAATACTAGCATAAAAGGTTTATTCAAAGATATAGATAAAAATGGAGCTCTTTTATTAGAGGTTAATGATAAAAAAATTAAAACTGTTTATGCAGGAGATGTCTTCTTGTTATGAATAAAAGCTCTTTAATCAAGCATAATCTATTAGTGATCGATGTGGGAAACACAAACATTCAATTTGCAGTAATAGGTTCAAATGGAATTGTTAAACGATGGAGGCTATCTACCCAATCTGAAATGACTGCAGATGAATATACTTTAAATATAATTTCAAATTTTCTGCAGCAAGAAGAAATAGCTAAAATTAAGGAGGTTACAATATGCTCAGTAGTTCCATCTGTTGTATATGAGCTCAAGCAATTTGTTAAAAATATATTTAAGATAAGTTCTAAGGTAGTAGGTGAAGATGTTCATCCAAATATTAAAATATTAACAGAAAGACCTGAAGAAGTAGGCTCAGATAGGTTGGTTAATAGCTTAGCTACTTATAAGATATATGGAGGGAATAAAATAGTTGTCGATTTTGGAACTGCTACTACTTTTGATGTGGTCCAACAAGATGGTTCTTATGCAGGAGGAGTTATTGCTCCAGGTATACAATTATCATTAGATGCTTTAGATAAGGCTACAGCTAGGTTGCCAAGAATAGCAGTAAAAAAACCATCTTTTGTTGTAGGTACTAATACGGTTTCTGCTATGCAGTCAGGTATATACTGGGGTTATATTGGACTATTGGAAGGAATTATATCTGAAATAAGAAATGAGCGAAAGTCTGATATGAAAGTCGTAGCAACGGGGGGCTTGGCAACTTTATTCAGCAAAGATTCAAATTTAATTGATACAGTTGATTTAGATTTAACAATTAAAGGAATCGCTCTCGTTTCTAATTATTCAATGAATGTGTTTCAATAATGAAACTCATGAAGCCTAACAAAAATGAGTTTCTATTTCTTCCTTTGGGAGGTTCTGGCGAGATAGGAATGAATTTAAATCTATATGGATTTGATGGGCACTGGTTAATAGTTGATTGCGGGATTACTTTTGGAGATTTAGAACATCCCTCAATAGACATAGTTATGCCAGATATATCGGCAATAGAAGAGCATAAAGATAAAATAAGTGGTCTAGTATTAACTCATGCTCACGAAGACCATATAGGGGCAGTCCATTATCTTTGGCCATATCTGAAATGCCCTATTTACGCAACTCCTTTTGCCGCTGAAGTCTTAAAATTTAAATTTAAAGAAAATGAAGTAGATTACGATGAAAGAGAGTTAAAGATAAAAACTATCCGGATAGGCTCTAATATTAAGATTGATGGGTTTGAGATAGAAATAATTAATATGACACATTCAATTCTAGAACCAACTGCTTTACTCATAACTACAAAAATTGGGTCTGTTTTTCATACAGGAGATTGGAAAATAGATTTTAACCCGCAAATAGGTAGAGGAATAGATGAGAACAGATTGAAGGAATTAGCAAGTAAAAATATTATGGCAATGGTTTGTGATTCTACAAATATATTTGTAGAAGGCAACTCTGGTTCTGAAGCTGACGTGATTGAAAATTTAACCGAACAAATAAAAAATAGTAAAAATAGAGTATTTGTAACTACATTTGCATCAAACGTTATGCGTTTAAAAACTATAGCAAACATAGGTAGATTATCTGGTAGAAAAATAGCTTTTGTTGGAAGATCTATGCACCG
>CAZNVN010000048.1:5684-13375 GCA_964576635.1 uncultured Rhodospirillaceae bacterium | reverse complement strand
TGCCTTTTGGGTAATAGAAATCATAGTTTTCTTTCTAATCTAAAAATTTATTAATAGTCATTTTTAATATACATATAATTTGTTATCATAAATCTAGAGTGATTATAATAATTTTTACGATTTTGGAAAGTTTATTTATATTTTATGGAAATATTAAAGCCATATTCAACGAATTATAATGTCTCCAAAGGTAGGCTTTATAAAGAAACTGAATCTAATTCTCGTACTCCATATATGAGAGACAGGGATCGTTTAATTCATTCAGCTGCGTTTAGACGTCTTGAGCATAAAACTCAAGTGTTTGTTCACCATGAGGGCGATAATTTTCGTTCTAGGCTAACTCATACTATAGAGGTTGCACAAATAGCTAGGACAATATCAAGACATTTAGGCTTAGATCAAGATTTGGCTGAAACAATAGCATTAGCTCATGATTTGGGACATACTCCATTCGGCCATGCGGGCGAAGAAGCTTTAAACTTATCGATGAGTACTTATGGTGGCTTTGATCACAATGCCCAAACCTTGCGAATAGTCACGCAGTTAGAGAGAAAATATGCTCAATTTGATGGACTAAATTTAACATGGGAATCTTTGGAAGGAATAGTAAAACACAATGGCCCATTAAAAAAAAATATACCAACAGCAATTAAAGAATATCAAAAATTTGTAAGAAAAATGAACATTCAGCATGATTTAATATTAAAGTCTTTTCCAGGTCCTGAGGCACAAGTAGCGGGAATTGCAGACGATGTAGCTTATTGTAATCATGATATAGATGATGGAATTAGAGCGGGTCTTTTTACTATTGATGAAATATCTCAAATATCTCACATAAATGAAATAATTAATTCTATCAAAAATAATTGGTCAAAAATTGAAAACAGAAGGTTAATACATGAAACAATAAGAAAACTGATATCAAATATGATTGATGACGTGATTAAAGAATCAGAACTGATATTAAAAAAAGCAGATTTTCAAACTGTAAATGAAATAAGATCTTTAGATTATCCTGTTATAAAATTTTCAAAAGAGATGCACCGTAATAATGAAATTTTAAGAAACTTTTTATTTAAGAAAATGTATAAACATACAATAGTTAATAGAATGACGACTAAGGCCAAAGACATAGTAAAAGATTTATTTAAGGCTTTTAATTCAGATTTTAGTATTTTACCACTTGAATGGAGGAATAGAGTGGATTCTGTAAATAAAAGTCACAAACAAAGAATTATAAGTGATTATATAGCAGGGATGACGGATAGATATGCTATCATGGAGCATAAGAGAATATTTGACCTTCATGGTGGTTGGACTGGTACATCTTTATATGATAAACGAGACAGATAAACTAAGTTTTGATTATCTAGTTATGACTTTTTTGGATTGATTAATGAATATTTACAATGATGTACACTCAATAATTATTAGTATTGCTAATGAGTTAGGTATAAAAGATAAAGCTATTATAGAAAAAATTACCTCTGAGCCTCCAAAAGATAGAAAATATGGGGATATTTCTACAAATTTAGCGTTAATTGGAAGCAAAGCCCTTAAAGAAAAATCTTTAGACTTAGCAAAAAAAGTAACTGAAGAACTCTTAAATCATAAATTTATATCAAAAGTAGAAATCGCTGGTCCGGGTTTTGTTAATCTTTATTTAGATGATAGTATTTGGCATAAGTGTTGTATTCAGGCTCTTAAAGATAGGAATAATTATGGAAAGAGCAAATTAGGTTTTAGCAAAAAAATAAATATTGAATTTGTATCTGCAAATCCTACTGGGCCAATTCATATTGGGCATACTAGAGGAGCAGTTTTTGGTGACTCTCTCGCAAATGTTCTCAAGTTCTCTGGTTATGATGTGACAAAAGAATATTATGTTAATGATGCTGGAGAACAAGTTTCCAATTTAGCTAGATCAGTTTACAAAAGATATCTTGAAATTTTGAAAGGGCTAAAGTTTGAATATGGTGAAGATCTTTATCCTGGGGAATACCTTATACCTGTGGCTAAAAAAATAATTAATAAATATGGTAAAAAATTTGTAGGTAAAGATGAGCTAGATTGGATTGATCTATTTAAAAAAATTAGTACTGACCATTTAATTGACAATATTAAGAGTGATTTAGCTAAGTTGGGAATAAAGCATGATAATTTTATATATGAGCAATCTCTATTAAATTCGGGTTTAATTGAAAAAATTGTATCAATTTTAAGAAAAAAAAATCTTATATATGAAGGCGAACTAGCCCCTCCTAAGGGAAAACTTAAAGACACCTGGAAATCCAGAAAGCAATTGTTATTTAAGTCAACTCAGTTTGGTGATGATGTAGATAGACCACTTACTAAATCGGATGGCTCATGGACGTATTTTGCTACGGATTGTGCATACCACTATGAAAAATATAAAAGAAAATTTTTTACTATAATAAATGTTTGGGGAGCAGATCACGGTGGTTATATAAAAAGAATAAAAGGTATTATAGATGTTTTATCAAGTAATAAAGTAGATTTTCAGGTGAAGCTATGTCAGCTAGTAAATGTTACTGAGGATGGAGAAAAGGTAAAAATGTCAAAAAGAGAGGGAAATTTTATTAGCTTAGCTAGTGTTATAAATTCAGTTGGACCCGATGTAATAAGATTTATTATGTTAACAAGAAAAAATGATGCATCTTTAGATTTTGATATAGAAAAGGTAACTGAACAGTCAAATGAAAATCCAGTGTATTATGTTCAATACGCGCATGCAAGAATTAGATCTCTTCATAAAAAGGCTATGATGGAAGGTTTTAAAAAAATCAATTTTATCAAAGAAGCTGATTTTTCTTTACTTACTGATTCTTGTGAAATAAATATGATGAGACTAGTTTCAACTTGGCCTAGAATTGTTGAGTTGGCAGCTAAATCCTATGAACCACATAGAATTACATTTTTTTTGAGTGAAATAGCTTCAGAATTTCATCATTTATGGTCTTTAGGTAATTCTAAACCTGAATTGCGCTACATAATTCCTGGTAATAAAAAATTAACAGTTGCGAGACTTTCTTTAGCTGAATCAGTAAGAATTGTAATTTCGTCAGGTTTATTATTAATTGGTGTTAAACCTTTAGAGATGTTAAAATAAAATTCGAGTATAAGTTTTCATAGCTTTTTTTAATAGGGTTTAGATTGTTCTTTAAAAAAATATATTTTATTATTATTCTATTACCAATCATATTTTCATTTATATATTATAAAGACCAAATAAGATCTTTTTTAATAGGTAATGCATCTGTAGTAAGTATAAAGTCAGATGGAAAACCTTATAAAGTTTTACCTGAGTCTTCTGAAGGGGACTTTTTCCCTGGAATTGACCTTGATGTATATAAAGTAGTAAATAACGAAAGACTTTTGCCCGATATAACATCAGTGGATTCAAAAACAGAAATGGCAAATATAGATGAGCAAACTACAATTGATTCTATTTCAACTTTTAAATATTATTTACAATTGGCTTCTTTTGAAAAAAAACAGCAAGCTGAAGTTTTACAAAAAGAGTTTTTAAACTACAAAGAAGAAGTATTTAAAAATCTAGATTACAAAATATCCTTGGTGGACATAAAAGGTAAAGGAATATACTTTAGACTTCTAGCAGGACCATTTGAAAATATAGAAAAAGCAACTTTAATTTGTAATAATATAAAAAAAATAAATTTAAATTGTTTTCCTATTAAAGAATTCTAGAGATATCAATGGAAAAGCCAAAAGCAACAGTGTTAGGTATTTCTGGCTTAACTCTTACCTCGGAAGAAAAAAAATTAATAAAAAACCAAAGTCCTTTTGGATTTATACTATTTAAGAGAAACATTTCTTCTCCCAGGCAAGTTAAAAGTCTGATTAATTCCATAAAAGATTCTGTTTGTTGGGATGTTCCTATATTTATTGATCAAGAAGGCGGAAGAGTACAAAGACTTTCCGGTAAAGATTGGATTTCGTTTCCTCCTGTAAGTATTTTTGGTAGAATTTCAAAATATTCAGTTAAGTTAGCTGAGGAAGCAACGTTTTTGAATTATCAATTAATATCTGACGATTTAATTACTTTAGGAATTAATATAAATTGTAGTCCTTGTATAGATTTAAAGATAAAGGGCGCAGATAGAATTATAAGCGACAGATCGTTTTCTATAAATCCTAAAATTGTTTCTTTATTAGGCGAAATATCTTGTAAAGCTATGTTATCTAGAGGAGTCTTTCCAGTCATCAAACATATTCCAGGTCATGGAAGAGCAAAAGTAGATAGTCATAAAGCACTTCCTACAATAAATACCAGCTTAGAAACTTTAAAAAAATCTGATTTTATACCCTTTAAAAATTTAAATAACAAGCCTTTCGGTATGACAGCCCATATCTTATATAATTGCATAGATTCCAAATATCCTATTTCCCTTTCATCTAAAGCCTTAAATTTTATTAGAGAAGAATTGTCTTTTAAGGGCATATTATTATCAGACGATATTACAATGTCAGCTTTATCAGGTAGTTTAAAAGATAGAGCTAAAAGAGTAATTACTGCTGGATATGATTTAGTATTATATTGTGCTGGGAATACATTAGCTAATAGGGATATATTAGATGAGGTACCTTATATAAGTTCTAAAATATTAAAAAAATGGATTAAATTATCGAGTGAAATAAAACAATCTATCCAAACCTTTGATAGAGAAAAAACTTACATAAGACTTAAATACCTATTAGAAAATTATTACAATTTTAAATAAATACTTCTTTTGTCTATATATAGTGTGTTTTGCTGGTAATTAATCAATATTATGTTATTCTAGAATAAAATTTAACATAGATAAGAATTATGGAAGATATAGCTTTAAATATCGAAGATAAAGAATCACATTTAAGTAATAATGATGATTTATGCCTTGATAACAGTGTGTTAGTTATAAGTTTAGATAAGTTTGAAGGTCCGATCGATGTTTTGTTAGACTTGGCTCGAAAACAAAAGCTAGACTTGAAAGATATTTCTATTGTTGATCTTGCAGACCAATATATAAAGTTTGTAAACAATGCTAAGAACCTAAATCTAGAATTAGCTGCAGAATATCTTGTTATGGCAGCTTGGCTTACTTATTTAAAGTCTAAAATACTAATGCCCGAAAATGATGAGGAAGAACTTTCAGGTAAAGAGCTTTCTAATGCTCTAGCATTTCAGCTACAGAAACTTAATGCTATGAGAGAGGTTGGTAACAAGCTAATGCAACTTAAATTACTAAGTCGTGATAGATTAGTTAGAGGTATGCCTGATAAAGAGAAAATAAAAATACATTTTCAAGAGAACACGAGCCTCAATGATATGTTATTAGCTTATACTTCTATTTTAAGAAATAAAGAATCAATTGAGTATGCCTTAACTTATGATAAATTAGAGACAGTAGAATCAGCTTTAATTCGTCTAAATAAAATGCTTGGAGATACAAAAAGCTGGGAACAACTTTCTATGTTTTTACCTAAAAACATGTTAACCGACAATATAATTTATAATTGCTCAGTTTTGGCCTCTACTTTTTCTGCTACACTCGAATTAGCAAAAAGTGGGAATATAGAACTTAAACAAAAAAAGGCTTTTGGAAAAATAATGATTAGAACTAAAAATTTATAATTAAAATACTAATCTATATAATTATATTATGAAAAATGATGTTAAAATATCAGAAAAATTTGTATTAAAAATTATAGAGGCTTTACTATTTTCTAGTAGCCAACCTCTAAGTTCAAGAATTATTACGGGAAAGTTACCTAATGATGTTGATATAGAACGCCTAATGGATATGATTAAGGAAAAATATAAAGATTCTGGATTTCAATTATATAAAATACAAGATGCTTGGGCCTTTCGTACAACTCCAGATGTTGCAGACTTTCTAGTAGTAGAAAAAAAAATAAAAAAACGTTTATCGAAAGCAGCATTAGAGATTTTAGCCATCATTGCATATCATCAACCTATTAC
Source organism: uncultured Rhodospirillaceae bacterium (assembly GCA_964576635.1). Lineage (GTDB taxonomy): Bacteria > Pseudomonadota > Alphaproteobacteria > TMED109 > TMED109. The sequence goes on along the minus strand of CAZNVN010000048.1, from coordinate 7,371 downwards.
TAGAGCAGAAATAGAAAATATCAGGGGAGTGAGTGTAGGGCAGGGATCTATACAAATGTTATTTGAGTCTAGTTGGATAGAACCCAGAGGACATAGAAATGTTCCTGGTAGGCCTTCAACCTGGAGGACTACAAAACATTTTTTAGATCATTTCGGTCTAGAGAGCACAAAAGACTTGCCTGATATTTCTGAATTAAAAGCTTTAGGATTACTTTCGCGAAATGTTAGCCCTAGTGTAATTAAAAAAACAATATGACCAACTAGCATATAAGTATCTCTCATCATTATCCTTGCTATTGATAATCATTCTCAGTATCATTTATAAAATTTAGTTGAGACTAGTTACTATTCTCAAAAAGTATAAGAAAGTATATAATGCTTCATATTAGAAATTTTTTATATATCTTAAGTGTTATTGCATTATTATTTTCAATAAATGCTGCTTATTCGGATGAGGAAGTTAATTTATATTCTGCGAGAAAAGAACATTTGATTAGGCCTATTATTGATCTTTTTGAAAAAAGAACGAATATAAAGGTTAATATTGTAACAGCAAAGGCTGCTCAACTACATCAGAGAATATTGTCTGAAGGAAAAAATTCACCTGCTGATGTTTTATTAACCACAGATGCTGGCAATCTATGGAAAGCCGAAAAAGCAAATTTTTTTCAGGTAATTCATTCTACTATTCTAAATAATAAAATAGATGAGAAATATAGAGATTTAGATAATAAGTGGTGGGGCTTAAGTCTTAGAGCTCGTATCATTGTTTATAATAGAAATACAGTGAAAGAAAATGAATTACAAGGTTATAAATACCTTTCAAACCCTATTTTTAAATCTAGAATTCTTATACGTTCTTCCAGCAATATATATAATCAATCTTTAATAGCTCATATGATAGAAAAATATGGAGAGAACATAACTGAGCATTGGGCAGCAGGAATGAAGCAAAATTTTGCAAGAGAACCAGCAGGTGGAGATAGAGATCAAATTAAGGCTGTAGCTGCTGGCGAAGCAGATATAGCAATAGTTAATTCATACTATTTTGCAAAATTAATTAATTCAGAAAATAAAGATAGCTTTAAACATTTACAAGTACACTTTCCTGTGGATAAAAAAATGGGCGTTCATTTAAATATTAGTGGAGCGGGTGTTATGGTGAATGCACCTAATCCTGAAAATGCTACTAGATTCATAGAATTTCTTACTTCTGATGAAGCGCAAAAAATCTATAGTTATGTAAATTATGAATATCCCGTAGTAGCTTCTGTGGGTATTCCTGAGACTTTAAAAAATTGGGGAATTTTTTATCCTGATGATATTTCTACCACAGCTTATGGAAAACATGGAAAATTAGCTATAAAGATTGCTGATAGAGTAGGGTGGAATTAAATTATTGAAATGTTTTTTAAGTAATAAAATTATTGGTTGATGTTAAATATTCACATAAGAGATGGTTGGAATATTTCTGCAGTTTTAATTAGTTTAATAGTTCTAATTCCCGTAATTTCTATATTTCTATACCTATTTTACCCATCAGGAGATATATGGTTACATCTGATAGATACTGTTCTTTATGATTATGTGGCTAATTCTTTAATCTTAGTATTTTTTGTAGGTTTAAGTACCGCTATAGTGGGAGTTTCAACTGCTTGGGTTATTACTATGATTGATTTTCCACTAC
>CAZNVN010000048.1:1755-5674 GCA_964576635.1 uncultured Rhodospirillaceae bacterium | reverse complement strand
GAGAAATTGCATAGAGGTATTTGACAGGGTAAGTGTTTTACCTTTAGCAGTTCCTGCATATGCTTTGGCTTATGTTTATGCAGAATTGTTTGGGATAGGAGGGATTGCTTATATAAATTTTAAAGTAATTTTTGGAATATCTAATTTTTCTATAAATTTTTATTCTCTTCCTGGAGCTATATTTGTGTTTATATTTAGTTTGTTTCCATATGTGTACTTACTCTCTAGATTAGCATTTATGTCACAATCTAACGCTTATTATGAGATAGCAAGACTTTCAGGATCTAGCCCCTGGAATATATTCTCAAGAATAGCTATTCCTTTATCTAGGCCCGCGATTGTAGGAGGAATTGTTTTAGTCTCTATGGAAACTTTAGCTGATTATGGAGTTGTTGATTATTTAGGTATAAACACTTTTACTAAGGGAATTTTTAGAACTTGGTTTAATTTAGGAGATCCTTTATCTGCTGCTAAGCTAGCTTCTATTTTATTACTTACAGTAGGGATCATCATTACTTTAGAAAGAATTTCAAGAGGAAAAGCAAAATATACAAACCTTACTAGAGGTCATAAAGCTTATAATAAAAATATTCTGAACAATCTGAAATCAATGTTAGCCATTTTTTTATGTTTTATTCCCATTCTTCTAGGTTTTTTAATTCCATTTTTTTCATTATTACTATTTTCAATAAAATCTCTTCATTACTGGAATCCGATAGAATTTATTCAATTAACTATTTCGTCGTTTGGGTTAGCATTATCTGCATCAATAATATGTATTGTTTGTGCTATTATTATTGTTTATGCCATGAGACTTAACAGTAAGCTAGTTACTCCTTTTGCTAGAATAGCTAGCCTGGGATACTCTATCCCTGGAGCCGTGGCTGCAGTGGGTATTTTAACCCCACTTATTTGGATTGATAATTCTATAGACAATATATTTATGAAATTATTTAATACCTCTACTGGTTTAATATTGACGGGTACATGGGTGGCTTTATTATTTGCATATTTAGTAAGATTTTTGGCACTTGCAATACAGTCAGTAGAAAATTCTTTAATTAAAATCCCTGATTCTATAGATTATGCAGCGAGAAGCTTAGGGTATGGGCGTAGAAAAGTTTTAACTAATATTCATTTCAGACTAATTGGGGCTGGTATTTCTATAGGATTACTTATTATTTTTGTTGACGTTTTAAAAGAATTACCGGCTACAATGATTCTCAGGCCTTTTGGATTATCAACATTGGCTATAAGAGCTCATGAGTTAGCCTCTGATGAGAGATTAATTGATGCCTCATTACCATTAATTACTATAATATTAGTTTGTTTATTACCTATAGTAATTATGGTTAAAAATTTTAAAGTATCGAGTTTTCAATGAATAAGAATAAACTTATTATCAAGAATATAAATCATGCTTATGCACGTGAACAGTCAATAATTGACTTTAGTTTAACTATAGAGCCTGGAGAAATTGTAAGTTTATTAGGGCCTAGTGGTTCTGGAAAAACTACTTTGTTAAAACTTATTGCAGGTTTTGAAAATCCGTCTTCAGGTAATATTTCTATAGGAGGGGAGGTTATAGCGGGTTCATCAAATGTTCCAACTGAAAAAAGAGAAATTGGTATGCTATTTCAGGATATAGCTTTATTTCCTCATTTATCAGTTGGAGAGAATGTAGGGTTTTCGTTAAAGAATAGCCCAATAGAGAATAGATCAAAATCTATAAAACAATATCTTGAAAGTATTAATTTATATCATCTAATTAATAGATATCCACATTCTATTTCAGGAGGAGAGCAACAGAGAGTAGCTTTAATTAGGGCTTTGGCATCAAAACCTAAGGCAATGCTATTAGATGAACCATTTTCATCATTGGATGTATGGACTAAATTTGAAGTAGCAGAGGAGGTTATCTCTTTTTTAAAAGCGTCAAGTACCCCCACACTAATGGTAACTCATGATCCTCAAGAAGCTATGAGACTCAGTGATAAAATTTTAGTAATAATGAACGGAAAAGTCATAGATGAAGGCTCGCCAGAAAAACTATATAGCAATCCAATTACACCATTTTCAGCACGTATATCAGGACCGGCAGGTATAATTAAATCTAAGTCTATTCAAGGTATTATTCATACTCCTTTTGGTAAAATTAATAAATTTAGTAATATTATGGATGGGCAAGATTATGAGATATTTATTAGGCCTGAAGCTTTTTCTATATCCTATAATTTGGATAAAGGAATTAATGTGAAAATTAAAGCACTCAAAAATTTAGGTGGTATCTATCAGTTATCATTATTGATTGATGGCAAATATAAAGTAAAAAATATTTATTTTCCTTCGGGTATAATTGAAGATCTTAAAAAAGGTGCTAAATTATTATTTAATAAAGATTGGGCTTTTGTGTTTCCTATTTGACAATAAAGGTGTATATAGATTATCTTTAGTTATTAATTATTTATGATTTTAGAAGGAGGATAGTTATGTTTGACACTAAAATTCTGCCAAAAATTATTATACTATTGACAATGTTTTTTGGAACTGGATTTATTGGTAATATAGGTATTCCTGGTTTAGTTATAATTTTACTAATAATTTTGGTTCTTTTTGGAGCTGGAAAGTTGCCAAGGATTGCTGGAGATTTAGCAAAAGGAATAAAGAATTTTAAGTCTGGAATGAAGGAAGAAACTTCTAAAGATGATGATAAGGAAATTGAAAAAGAAGATGAAGTTGCTGTAAAAGATGAAGTTGCTGCAAAAAAAGAAAAAGCAGAGGAAGATCCAATTCAAAAAAAATAGTTTCATTCCATCAATAGGAGAGTAGCATGCTTGATATAGGTTGGATTGAAATACTGATTATAGCCGTAGTTGCATTATTTGTTGTTGGTCCCAAAGATATTCCTAAAGCTCTTAGGACTGTTGGAATATGGGTAGGAAAACTAAGACATTTATCAAGGGAATTTCAGACGACTGTTGAAGATGCTGTTAGAGATACCGAGATAGACGAAGTCAAGAAACAGATTGAGTCTGCTAAAACAGGATTTACAAAAGAGCTTAATGAATCCATAGATCCTAAGGGAGAACTGACTGGTGTGCTCAGTGGAGCTAATGATACCTCTGAAAATACCACTAGTAAGGAAACTAATAAGACTTCTTCGGCATGGCCGTTACCTTTATCTGAGAGTAAGAACAAAATCGAAAAAGAAGCTATAGCTAGCAACGATAAAAGCGATGAAGCTGAAGAGAACAAGGAAGAAAAGTCTGCAGATAGTAGTAATTCTTAGTGTATAATAATGGCATCAGATAATAAAGAAAATCAAGAGGTAGAAGAATCCAAGGCTCCACTTATAAGTCATCTTATAGAACTAAGAGATCGACTTAAGTGGGCAGCATTAGCTTTTTTTGTTGCATTTATAATTTCATATATTTTTAAAGTACACATTTATGGATTTTTAGTAAAACCACTAGGCCAGATTTACATTGAAATGGGAGTAGAAAATCCGAGGATGATATATACTGGTCTTACTGAAGCATTTTTTACGTATTTAAAGGTTTCTTTTTATGCGGGTCTTTTTGTTTCTTTTCCCGTTGTAGCAAGTCAGGTATATAAGTTTTCTGCGCCGGGATTATACAAAAATGAGAGAAAAGCTTTTTTGCCTTTCTTAATAGCTACTCCTGTACTATTTGCACTAGGAGCAGCGTTAGTTTATTTTTTTATATTTCCAGTAGCTTGGAAATTTTTTTTAAGTTTTCAAACAACAGCTATAGAAACAGGAGGATTGGCCATAGAGCTAGAATCAAAAGTAACGATTGGCTATTTCAACTCAATCCTAAAAGATATTGATTGTCACGTATATAACAAAGATTTCTTTCTGGTGCGTACATCTCATCAAATACGCTACGGTCTAAAGATG
>CAZNVN010000048.1:312-1745 GCA_964576635.1 uncultured Rhodospirillaceae bacterium | reverse complement strand
GAATACTTATCAGTAGTTATAATTCTAATGTTTGCTTTTGGTTAAGCTTTTCAGCTTCCTGTAGCGGTGTCACTTTTAGCAAGAGCTGGATTGGTTTCTGCTGAGGGCATGAGAAAAAAAAGAAAGTATGCAATAGTTTGTGTTTTTTCTATAGCAGCGATATTAACTCCTCCTGATATTATAAGTCAGATAGGTTTAGGTATTCCGATATTAATTTTATATGAGATTTCAATATATTTAGCAATTTTAATGGAAAACAAGATAAAAGCTAAGGATATGGAAGAGAACAATTCTAAATTTGACTCAGATAATGAAACAGATGTAGATGACATACCGGAAACAGATTTTAATGATGAGGAATAGTGTTGTAAACTTGTAAGGATTAAAAATATGTTTGATGTAAAATGGATTAGGGATAATTCAGATATTTTTTATAAATCTATTGAACGTCGTGGTCTTAAAATAGACATAAAACAAATAATTAAAATATATAATCAATACACATCTGTTTTAACGGAATTACAACAAGTACAAATGGAAAGAAATAAAGTTTCTAAGCTTATAGGTATTAAAAAAGGCAAGGGTGAAAAATCGGAAAATCTTCATAAGAAAGTTATCGACATAAAAGATAAGATTTCTTTTTTACAAGATAATAGCAATAGTTTGAATGTTGATTTGAATAAATTGATTGAGGTGATTCCAAATGTTCCTGAAAAAGATGTTCCAGAAGGAATATCTGAAGAAGATAATGTCATTATAAGAAAACATGGAAATATTAGAAAATTTTCATTTAATCCGAGTTCTCATGATGTATTGGGTGTTGACTTGAATATGATGGATTTTGATAGAGCCTCTATCATGTCTGGTTCAAGATTTGTAATTTTAAAAAGTCACTTAGCTAGATTAGAAAGAGCTTTATCACAATTTATGATAGATTACCATGTAGATCATCATGGTTATGTTGAAGTAAGTCCTCCATCTTTAGTCAAAGATATTAGCATGTATGGTACCGGACAACTGCCTAAGTTTGCAGATGATCTTTTTCAAACGAATTCTAATCATTGGTTGATACCCACTGCTGAAGTTCCTTTAACAAATATGTTTGCCGATGGCATTATAAATGTTTCAAAACTACCAATTAGATTTACAGCAATTACTAACTGTTTTCGTTCAGAAGCTGGGTCTGCGGGAAAAGATACTAAGGGTATGATAAGGTTACATGAGTTTAAAAAAGTTGAACTTGTTAGCTTTGTAGATAAAAAAAAATCAAATGAAGAACTAGAAAGAATGTTGGGATGTGCTGAAGAAATACTAAAAAAACTTGAACTACCTTATCGTGTAACAAAATTGTGTAGTGGAGATTTAGGATTTTCTGCAAGTAAAACTTATGATTTAGAAGTTAGGGTTCCTTCTCAAAATAAATATCGTAAAAT
>CAZNVN010000048.1:0-302 GCA_964576635.1 uncultured Rhodospirillaceae bacterium | reverse complement strand
CAAGTTGTTCTAATTGTGGGGAATTTCAAGCTAGAAGAATGAAGACTAGGATAAAATACGACTCCAGTACAGATGCAGAGTATATTCATACTTTGAATGGTTCTGGTGTAGCGGTGGGTAGAGCATTAGTATCTATTATAGAAAATTATCAAACAAAAGATGGTGATATAGTTATACCTGATATTTTGATTCCTTATATGGGAGGATTAGATAAAATAAAGAGTTTAAATGAGTAAAAAAGAACCAGTAATTTTAATTACAAATGATGATGGAATTGATTCGCCTGGTTTAAAAAAAATACA
>CAZNVN010000047.1:0-13798 GCA_964576635.1 uncultured Rhodospirillaceae bacterium | reverse complement strand
TCTTCTTATTTAAATAAAAGTCTGGAACTGCATTCATAGAAATAGATAAGGCAGCATCAGAAAGAGAACATTCCACTAGTTGTCCTTTTCCAGTTAAGTTTCTGTTGTATAATGCTGATAAAATTCCTATAGCCATATTAAGACCTGTTGTATAATCAAGAAGTACGGTTCCAATCATAACAGGATCGTGGTTATTTCCGCTTATGTGCATTAGGCCAGTTTCAGCTTGAACGGTAGAATCAAATGCCTGTCTATTTTCACGAGTTTCTTGCCCATATCCTGATATTCTTGCCATTATGATTTTAGGATTTATACTTTTTAATGTTTTCCATTCTAAACCGAACTTTTCCATTATTCCAGGTCTAAAATTTTCTATTAATACATCAGCTTGTCTTATTAATTCTAGCAGAATTTCTCTTCCTTTAATATTTTTGATGTCTAGCGTTAAAGATTTTTTGCTTCTATTTAATACTGCTGACCAAAGAGATATCCCGTTTATGCTGGGACCAACTGTTCTAAGCTCATCACCTTCTTCACATTTTTCAATTTTGATTACTTCTGCACCTAATTCTGAAAGAATCATTGTGCAATGTGGTCCTGCTACATATCTTGATAGATCTAATATTTTAAGATTTTTAAGTATGGACAATGAGAATTCCTTAGATTTTGAAATAGATTAAACTTCTAACCATTCTTTTCGGATAGAAATGTTATTCTTTAATTCTTTTGGAGTTCCTTTAAAAACAATTCCTCCGTGTCCCATAAGGTATACTTTGTTGGACAATTTTAGTGCTATAGTTAATTTTTGTTCTACTAGTAGGATGGATATTCCTTTCTTAGAAATTTTTTTCAAGAGTTCTGAAACTTTATCTATCATTTGGGGCGATAAGCCTTCTGTTGGTTCGTCTACCATTATAAGATCAGGATCTCCTATTAGACATCTACACATAGTAAGCATTTGTTGTTCTCCTCCAGAGATTGCTCCACCTAGTACGTCTTGTCTTTCTTTTAAGTTTGGAAAAAGGGAGAATAACTCATCTAAGCTCCACTTTCCTTTCACTCTGGTATCCTTAGTTCCTAACAATAGATTTTCTTTTACTGTTAGAGTTGGAAAAATATCTCTATTTTCAGGTACATATCCGATACCTCTAAGAGCTATGTTATGAGTCTCTAACCCTGCAATCTCTTCGTTCTTAAATTTAATAGATCCAGAAGGAGGAACAATACCCATTACAGATTTAACTAATGTTGATCTTCCTACACCATTTCTTCCAAGAAGTGATACTATTTCTCCCTTTTCTATATCTAAATCTACACCTCTTATGATATGAGATTTTCCATAATAGGCATTGAGATCTTTAATTTTTAACATGGTTACTTGTTTCTTTCTGAGCCAAGGTATGCTTCTTGGACTGCTTTATTTTTTCTCACTTTTTCAGGTGTATCTGTACAAATTATTTCTCCATATACTAATACAGATATTCTATCGGCAAGATCAAATACAACCCCCATGTCATGTTCAACAATTACCAAAGTTCTTTTTTCTGATATTTTTTTTATTAAGGATACAGCGCGGGCTGTTTCCGTATTTGACATACCTGCTGTTGGTTCATCTAACATTATAGTCTTCGCTCCACTTGCTATAGTTATTCCAATTTCTAAAGCACGTTGGTCTGCATAGCTTAGAAGTCCTGCTGGAATGTGAGCACAATGTTTTAAACTTAATTCTTCTAAAATATTATTAGTTGAATCGTTTAAGTTATTATCCTTATCTACCAATCTGAAAATAGAATATTTTAGATTTTTAGACCATAGCATTCCACATCTAATGTTTTCTGCAACTGTCATTCTAGGAAATATATTTGTGACTTGGAAACTTCTTGCAAGGCCTTTTCTGTTAATTGCGTGTGTATCAAGGCTGCTGATATCCTCGTTGTCTAATAAAATATTTCCAGCTGTAAGTTTGTGGTATCCAGTTATCAGGTGAAATAATGTGGATTTACCTGCTCCATTAGGGCCAATGATTGCGTGTCTTTCTCCTTCTTTTATATTCAAACTCAGGTTTTTAATAATTTGAGCTGGTCCAAATGATTTTGATACGTTTGATAATTTTAAAATATCTGTCATGAGCTAATCTCCGTTTTTACTACAGAGATAGCGTTATCCCATCCTTCTCTTGCTTGAGGATAAGTAATTTTGCATAGATATATTCCAGATAGTATTAATACTGAGAACATTAACCAAGAAGCAATCCCGTTTGCATTAAATTCTGTCCAAAAGATAATAACTTCACCTTCACCCTTTGATATAAGAGATTTAAAATAAAGCATTTCTATAATTCCAATTAACCCAATTACAGCTATTAGGGTACTTCCAATTGCAGATGAATAAGGTTTAATTAACGTTAATAATAATGATTTGTTGGTTCTAGCTATAGGACTATGCATTACAATAAGACCAGCTAATCCTCCAGGGGCAAAAGCTACTATGACAGAAAAAGTTACTCCTAGGTATAGTAACCAGGCTTCTGTTATATCTAGTAGTACAGAATCTAAATATGTTAAACCAATGGCACCTATGACGGGACCTAAAAAATGCCCTACACCCCCGATAAATGCCATAAATAATACTTGTCCGGATTGCACCACACTTACAGATTCAAATCCAATGTGTTCATAATTAATAGCGTGAAGACTTCCTGCTGCCCCGGCAAATGTCGCTGATAAAGTGAAGGCTATCCATCGAACGTGTCTAACGTTATATCCTATAAATGCGGCTCTTTCAGGATTGTCTCTAACAGCATTACTCATTCTTCCAAAAGGTGTTTTTGTAAGAAGAAACATTAGTGCGACAGTAAGCAATGTCCAAAATAATATTAAATAATAAACTTCTATTTGAGGACCAAAAGAAATTCCTATTGGCTCAGGTCCTACAACTCTATCAGTTTGAATACCATCTTCACCATTAAAAAATATAACAAAAATTAATGTTAAAGCAGTAGCCATTTCACAGAAACCTAAGGAGATCATGGCAAAAGCAGTTCCTGCTCTACGTGTAGAAAGGTATCCTATAATTACTCCTAGAAAAGCTCCAACTATAGCTCCTATAATAGGAAATAGAACTATTGGAAAATAAGGAATGAATTCTTCACCTATTCCATTTAAGACGTGCACAGAAACATATCCAGCAAACCCAAAATATATAGCATGGCCAAAGGAAAGCATTCCTCCTTGTCCCAGTAACATATTGTATGCAACTGTAAACATTACCAGAACCCCCATTTTTGAGAGAAGAGTAAGTGCAAAATAGGAATCAAACACCATAGGCAATAATGCGGCAATGGCTGCTAAAACTATCCATGATGAAATTGATCTTAAGGATGATAGCATATTATACGTCCCTTGTACCGAATAAACCACGTGGTCTAGCTATAAGCATTACCACTAGAAGTAAATACGGAAGTATTGGAGCTAGTGTAGCAATAGTCAGATCGACAAAAATACGCCATAAACTTTCTGCATCCAATGAAAAACCAAGAAATTCAATGAGATCGTTTAGAGAATAATCAAGTGATATAGCAAATGTTTGTATCAGTCCTATTAAAAGGGAAGCCACCAGTGCACCTTTAAGAGAGCCCAAACCACCTACAACTATAACAACGAATACAATCGGTCCTAGAAATAATGCCATTGAAGGATCTGTTCCTAAGGTGTTTCCCGCTAGAACTCCAGCTAATCCAGCTAGTGCACAGCCCAATCCAAATACCATCATAAAGACTTTAGGTACATTATGACCCAAAGAAGAAACTATTTCAGGATGGGTTAGAGCTGCCTTTATTATTAATCCAGCTCTAGTTTTTGTTAAAACAAAAAATAGTCCCACAAATATAGCCACAGAAACAGCGAGAGTAAACATTTGGTATGCTGGATATGACATCCCCATAATAGTAAATAGAGAGAAATCCATACTTGATGGTATATGATAACCTACCGGAACTTTCCCCCAGATCATTTGCACTACTTCTTCAATTATGTAAAAGAGACCAAATGTAAATAGAAGTTCTGCAACATGCCCAAATTTATGTACGCGACGTAGCCCATATTTTTCTACTAAGGCTCCGACAAAGGCAATTATAATAGGAGCAATAAATAAAGCAGGGTAAAAACCTACAAATTCGCTAATTTGATAAGCAAAATAAGCGCCTAACATAAAAAAAGATGCATGGGCGAAATTCAGAACGCCCATCATTCCAAATATAAGGGTTAAACCACTAGAAAGCATAAATAGGAGCATACCGTATAGCACACCATTAAAGATGGTAAAAAGAATTACGTCCACTTGAGAATCCTTTAATAAATATTACTTAAGATGTTTATTAAGAGTTTTTAGGCCTTTTCATGTTACAGGTTGTAGGTAACGTAATATCTTCCCTGCTGACCCATCCATCTGTTTTGTAACCCATACCATAATTTTTACCGTTATAAACAAATGTTTTTTCTACATCCTCTGATATATGACTTATAACCATATCAAAATGCATTTGATGGTCCTTAGCTCTCATATACACCTCACCTTTAGCTCCTCTACTTTTCATTCCTTCTAAAGCAAAACCCACTGCAGTAGGGTCATCAGTTTCAGCTTCTTCTAGTGCCGCTGCAAACATTTCTAGCATCCATCTTTGTCGATCTGCATAAGGACTTTTATTAGAAAAGGCAGTATAGTCAGCTTCTATTTCTTTCAGCCATGCAGGATGGTTGGGATCGTTTTCATTACTTTCAGTAATTTGAAGAATAGGAGTAAAAGTTGAAATTTTAGCGCCCATTGCATTCATAGCATTTGGAATACCAGCATAGATTGAATAATATTTTACTTTGAGTCGGGCATTAGCTCCTGCAGTAATCATTCGAGCAGCATCGGGTCCCCAGTTTCCTGTTAAAATTGTATCTGCTCCGCTTGCTGTAAATTTTGCAATGTATGGGGTAAAATCTAATACTTTACCAAAAGGCACTATTAGTTCATCTCCTACAATTTCAATATGTGGTGCTCTTTCAGGAAGAAGTCTTCTTGCTGCTGCTTGAAAGGACTGTCCATAGGCATAGTTTTGATTTATTAGATAAACTTTTTTTACATCTGGATCGCTTGCCATTTTTGTTACTAAGCCCGCAACTTTCATATCAACATTAGCGTCAAATCTAAAATGATAAAAATCACATAACTCATTAGTAAAAGAGGTTGTTACTGCAGAATGATTTAAAAACATAATTTCTTTTCCTGGATTTCTTTTATTATGTTTTTTGAGAGTTTTAATAATATTTAATGCATGATTAGAACCTACGCCTTGAGAGACATATCTAATATCCTGATCTATAACTTTTCTAAGTTGTTGAATTGTTTTTTCTGCTACCATCTGGTTGTCAAAAGGTATAATTTCTATATGCCGACCTCCAAGTACTCCGCCTGCATTATTAATTCTTTCAGCAAAAAACTCCATACCTTCAATGAGGTCTAGACCAATGGCGGCCAAAGGCCCTGACATTGGTTCTATTAAAGCAATCTTAATTGTATCTTTTGCAAATGCGGAAAAAGAAGCAAAGAATACAACTAAACTAACTACAAAAATTCGAGAAAACTTATTAAACATTAAACCACTCCCTTTTCAAAAAATAATGTTAAATTTATACATATTATACTAGTTTGGCTATTGAAAGTTAATTTTTTTGGAAGGATTACAATATGAAAATTAAAAATATATTTTCTGTAAAAGATAAAATAGTATTAATTACTGGTGGGTCTCGAGGAATAGGGGAGATGATTGCTTCCGGATTTGTAGCTAATGGTGCAAAAGTTTATATAACTGCGAGATCTAAAGAAGTTGTTACAGAAACTGCAGAAAGATTATCAAATAAGTATAAGGGAAATTGTATTGGTATTCCTTCAGATATTTCAAATTTAAAGGGAATAGAGATATTTGTAAAAGAAATTCAGTCAAAAGAAGAATCCTTGGATGTTTTGATAAATAACGCTGGAGCTGCATGGGGTGGTTCTTTTGAAGAATTTCCCGAAGTTGGTTGGGATAAAGTTATGGATTTAAACCTTAAATCCCTATTTTTTTTAACTCAGAGTCTTGTTCCTATGTTGAAAGAAGCTGCTAATAAAGATGATCCTTCCAGAATCATTAATATTGGGTCGATTGATGGGATAAATAAAAATACTTTCAAGCATTATTCGTATAGTGCATCAAAATCTGCGGTACATCATTTATCTAAAGTATTGGCAGCTGAGTTAGTAGATAAAAATATCAATGTAAATGTCATTGCACCAGGTCCTTTTCCAAGTAATATGCTTGGTAAAGCTGTCTCATTTGATTATGGAGAACTAGAAAAAAGAAACCCTAGAGGTAGAGTAGGTACGCCAGAGGATATTGCTGGGTTAGCAATTTTTTTGTCTTCAAGGGCAGGAGCTTTTACCGTAGGAGAAGTCATTACTTGCGATGGAGGATTGGTTGCTGTAGCTGGACATGATTTGACTAGTTAGATATTGCAATATCTATTTTTTTTAAATATTCAACAGAATCTTCTGCGAAAGCTGGAATCTGACTTAATTTGTTATAGTGAGAAACAGCTTTAGTAAAATTATCTTTATTTAAAGTATTTAAAATAGAATTCCATTCCTTTTCTTTTTGAGTTGTTGGTTTTATTTGTTCTCTAGAAAATAAAGCGTACTCACAGAAAAAACAGATATCTGCAAGAGTTAGTTGTTCTCCAACAAGATAAGGATTTTTATTAGAATTCAGCGCAGATTCAATCCCGTTCATATAAGTGATATATGCATCTTTAGCATTTTGTTTAATAGATTCAGTAAGAGTATCTGAGCTTATTGATAGTAAGTATATTTGTGAAGCTCTAGCAAATATTAAAGATGCATCAAGAAAACTGTCAATTCTCGAGGATTCATAGTCATTTTCTCCATAGATATTATTTTTGTTTTTACCTAATCTAGCTGCTAATCTCATTATACTATTTGACTCAAATATTCCTATTTCTCCGTCAGGACTAAAGGCCGCAGGAACAGTGCCAAAAGGTTGAGTTCTTAAAAAGTCCTCTGTTTTATGTAATTTTGTAGAGAAACCTGTTCCAACAGAACTAGTTTTATTTTTAAACTCTTTTTTATCAGTTTCTGTTAATTCACGGGCATTAAAATCCCATAACCAGTTTTTAATATTTTCTGGTTCAGTCCCTTTTATAGATAGATTCACATCAGATAAGCGGGCAGTAATTGTTGTTTTCCATATCCTAGGGTTTGGAAAATACGAAAAAATTTTTATTTTGTAATCTTTCATTTTTTTTTTACCACTTTTCTATATCGGGTCTTATCTCTGCATCAAAAGACCAAGCTGATCTTGGTTGGTGAGCTATATGGAAGATTTCTTTTGCTATATCATTGGGTTTGCAAAAGAAATAATCTTCTTTGTCAGGATTAAATATAGGTCTAGTTCTCGGCGTATCAATAGCCGCATCTACTAATAAATATGCTACATGAACACCTTTTGGCCCTAGTTCCCTAGCTAGTGATTGGGCCAAAATTCTTTGAGCAGCTTTAGTTGGTGCAAAATATACGAAATTAGGTATTCCTCTTAGTGCAGATGTGTTGCCCGTGATGATAATAGAGCCAGATTTATTTTTTATCATCTCTGGAGCTAAAGCCCTGGCAAAATATAATAACGATTTTGTGTTGACATTAAAATTTCTTTCAAGCCTTTCAGGGTTGTCTCCTAAAAAACTACCTGCTAACCCTCCATCAGCTACTCCAGCTACTGCATTGTGAATGAATATATTTGGGCTTCCTATTTCTTCAATAATCTTAGAACACGTACTATTTATATCACTTATATCTGAAACATCACATTTGTATGCAAAGGAATTAGGTATATTTTTTTTCAGTTTATTTAAAAAATTAATATTTCTAGCGAGCATGGCAACTTTATATCCGTTATCAGAAAATTTTTTTGCACAAGCTTTTCCTGTTCCGGGTCCAACGCCTGCTATCAAACAAATTTTGTTTTTGCCCATTATGTTTTCTTACTAAGTAGTTACAGTATCTTTGAAAGAATCTCTGCTTTTAAATTCTTCATAGACTTTCAATATATCACTTCTATTTTCTTTCCATTTTTCATCAGGAAATACATTATCTAGAACTAAGCAAACCATACCTAAAGTAATATGTAATCTATTTACTTTGTTCATAAATATAGAAGATTTTTTTTCTAAAAAATCTAGTCCTCTTTGTACTCTTCTTTGTTCGTACTGTATTCCTGCTGGAAAATGAAATTCTTTAGGTTTAAATTTTGTGTCTCTTGCTCTTGAGACTACAGATTCTAACATTTGCGATGCAATTGCATCCAATCCTATTATTTGCCAGTACTCTTGTTCTTTTTGTGGGATAAATTCCTTGTTTTTACTTTGTTTTTCTAGATAGTTGCATATTACTGTGGATTCACAAATAGTATAACCTTCATCTGTTTCAAGAGTAGGAACCATACCATTTGGGTTATAGCTCATAATTAGAGAATCTTCAGATCTAGTAGTGGTAATAATTTCTTCTATTTTGTCAGTTAATCCTAGTTCTCTTAAAATTATTCTGCACTTTCTAGCTAGAGGAGATGTTGTTGTGTATATTAACTTCATGATTTAGGTATTCCTTTCTCTCTATTTATTTTTTGCCAAATTCCATCAGCAGCAAAAACTAAATTTTTATCTAGCATCAATTCTACCCTAATAAATATGGCTCTTTTCCCTGTCCGAAGAGCTTTTCCAGACCCTTCTATCCATGAATTAATAGGAACGGGTTTCATAAAATAGGAATTAAGATTAGCGGTTACGCAGGCAGATTCCCCAGCTTTGGCTGCTACATATCCACCTATTGTATCAACAAAGGCCATGAGTAGCCCTCCATGTGCAACACCATTTAAATTAGAATGATGTTCAAAAATTCTCATTCCTAAAATCACTTCTGGATAACGACCTTTTATAAAGTAAGGGCCAATCCGGTCAGTAAACATACCATCTCTAGATTCGTAAATTTTAAAATTTTGAGGAATGTTTGCTTTTTCTATATATTCTTCTTTGTACATATTATATCCATTTAGTTAGTTTCATATTGCTTTAATTTATCAAAATCAAAATCAAATCCAATACCCGCCCGATCTGAAGCAATTCCATATCCGTCTTTTATTTCCATAGGATGGGAAATATAATTTTCAATTCCAAAGGCATGAACCTCTATATAAGCCGCATTAGAACAAGCTCCTAATAGCTGAATATGTATGTCATGAGCTCCATGAGATATAATTGGTAAATTGTTAGATTCTGCGAGTTTTGCAATTTTCATAAAAGGTGTAATTCCTCCACAGGTAGTAAAATCAGGCTCAGGAAAGTCAACTCCTCTGAAATAAATTAATTGTTGAAATTCTTGAAGTGTGTGCAAATTTTCACCTGCTGCTATAGGAGTTTGCCCTTTTAATCTTAGTTGTTGATATCCTATAAAATTATCTGGTGAGATAGGTTCTTCAAGCCAAGTAAGGTTAAATTCACTTAACAAATTAGAGGCCTTGATTGCTTGGTCGAGCCTCCAAGCTTCATTAGCGTCTGCCATAAGTTCTATATCGTCCCCAATATGATTTCTTACTGCTTCTACTCTTTTTATATCTTCTTGCAGGGTTTCTCTTCCTAGTCTCATTTTTATGGCTTTATAGCCATCTTCTTCAATATTTTTTGTAGCGTTATTTAATATTTTTTCTTTAGGAAAGTTTAGATCTATGTTACCTGCATAAGCTTTAACTTTAGGGTCGTACCCTCCTAACAATCTCCATAATGGTTGATTTAATCTTCTAGCATTTAAGTCCCATAAAGCTGTATCTACTGCCGCTATAGCAAAACTAGCTGAACCACCTCTACCTGCATAATGTGTTTTTTTCCACATTTGAGCCCATAAATGTTCAACCCTAGTAGAATCAGAACCTATTAATATTTTTTTAAATGTATGATCTATTATACTTGCTATAGAAGCTTGTTGCTCTCCATGCATTACAGTATATCCATAACCTTTTAAATTATTTTCATCGGTAATGATAACAATGACCATACCAAAATTTGTCATCAATCCAGCTGCATATGCTTGCACTGGTATTGGCAAGTTCACACAATATGATTTAACTTCTATTTTTTTTATTTTCATGCAATTTCATAAAAATTTAATATATCTAAATGTTTTATAATTATTAATTGTTATAAATAAATTTATTTATTTGCCAAATATTATATTTGTAATAATAAATTATTACAAATAATTATTTCTACATTGATAAACAAATTGATAAAAGCTTTTATTAAAAAAAATATTTCTTAAATAGATTGTAAATCTCTTAAATAAGATATAGATAATAAATCATAATTACTACACTTTGGTATTAATTAGACAAAATGCTTGATATTTTGAGGTAAGATAATGGATCTTTTTTACTTAGAGTATTTGCCTATAGCTATTTTTATATTTTTTGCATTTGGTCTGTCTGTTCTTTTTGCCTTTTCTTCTTGGCTGATTAGTAAACAAAATCCTGATTCAGAAAAATTATCTCCATATGAGTGTGGATTTGAACCCTTTGAAGATGCTCGAGTAAAGTTTGATGTTCGTTTTTATTTAATTGCAATATTATTAATTATTTTTGATTTAGAGATAGCTTTTTTATTTCCTTGGTCTGTTGCTCTTTCAAGCGTTGGACTTTATGGGTTCATTTCTATGATGATATTCTTATTTCTTTTAACTATAGGGTTCATATATGAATGGAAGAAAGGAGCATTGGAGTGGGATTAAAAAGTTCCTTAAAAGAAGAAACTTTAATTCAAGGAAAGGGAGCTTTTGAAGAAGCTTTATCCGATGTTAAAACTAAAGGTTTTATTGTTGCTAAAATAGATAAGTTATTTACTTGGGCTAGAACTGGTTCTTTGTGGCCTATGTCTTTCGGCTTGGCTTGCTGTGCGGTAGAGATGATGCATACAGGAGCGAGTAGATACGATTTAGATAGATTTGGGGTGGTATTTAGGCCAAGTCCCAGGCAGGCAGATGTAATGATAGTAGCTGGGACACTAACTAATAAAATGGCTCCTGCATTAAGAAAAGTCTACGATCAAATGCCAGAACCAAGATGGGTAATTTCCATGGGAAGTTGTGCTAATGGAGGTGGTTATTACCATTACTCTTATTCTGTAGTTAGAGGTTGTGATAGAATAGTTCCCGTTGACGTTTATGTACCTGGATGCCCCCCTACAGCAGAAGCCTTATTGTATGGAATATTGCTATTACAAAAAAAAATAAAGCGCCAAGGTACCAATGGAGTGTAAATAATAATGACCATGCATAGGTATGACTCAGAAAGACAGTTAAAAAAGCTTTATGCTTTACTTTTAGACAGGTATGGAAATAAAGGATTAAACGGTTATATTGAGAACAATGCTTTAATTATTTCTGTAAAAAAAAGTTTACTGTATAATATAATAAACTCTTTTAAAGATGACAAAGAATTAGAATTTAAACAACTTATAGATATATGTGCCGTAGATTATCCTGAGAGAGATAAAAGGTTTGATATCGTATATCAATTACTCAGCGTTAGCTTAAATTATAGATTAAGAATTAAAATATCTGTCGCGGATGGAGAATTGGTTCCCTCAATAGTTCCTTGTTATTCTAGTGCAAATTGGTTTGAGAGAGAAATATGGGATTTGTTTGGGATCGTCTTTTCAGGACATCCAGACTTGAGAAGAATTTTGACCGATTATGGGTTTGCCGGACACCCTTTACGAAAGGATTTTCCTCTGACTGGATTTGTTCAAGTCAAATATGATGATACTGAAAAAAGGGTGATAAATGAACCAGTCAGTTTAATTCAAGATTTCAGAACTTTTGATTTCGAAAGTCCCTGGGAGGGAAGTGATTACTCAATTCCATCTAAAACAGAGGAACAAAAAAAATAATTTATGGCTGAAGTCCAACTTAAAAACATGACGTTAAATTTTGGTCCGCAACATCCTGCTGCCCACGGTGTACTACGTCTAGTATTAGAAATGGATGGAGAGGTGGTAGAAAGGGCTGATCCACATATTGGTTTACTTCATAGAGGTACAGAAAAGCTTATTGAACACAAAACTTATTTACAAGCGATACCGTATTTTGATCGTTTAGACTATGTTTCTCCCATGTGCCAGGAGCACGCATTTGTTATAGCTGTTGAAAAACTTTTGAATATAAAAATTCCAGAAAGAGCACAATACATAAGAGTTTTATTTGACGAAATTACAAGGATATTAAATCACTCTCTTCAAATTGCCGCACAAGGTCTAGATTTGGGAGCTACTACTCCTTTTTTGTGGTTATTTGAGGAAAGGGAAAAGCTTATGAGTTTTTATGAAGCCGTTTCTGGTGCAAGACTTCATGCAGCATATTATAGAGTAGGAGGAGTTCAGAGAGATCTACCTAATGGTTTACTAGATAATATTGAGGAATGGCTATCTGGATTTGGGACAATTATAGATGATATAGAAGGATTGTTAACGGATAACAGAATATTTAAACAGAGAACAGTTGATATAGGAATTGTATCAAAAGAAGAAGCTCTAAATTGGGGTTTCACTGGCCCAATGCTCAGAGGTTCGGGTATAGCTTGGGATTTAAGAAAGTCCCAACCTTATGCAATTTATGAAAAATTTAATTTTGATGTTCCTATAGGTAAAAATGGGGATTGCTTTGATCGATATTTAGTTAGAGTTGAGGAAATGAGACAAAGCTTAAAAATTATTAAACAAGTTTTAGAGCAAATTACTGGAGGTGATTTTATAATAAATGACTCTAGATTGCGCCCTCCAAATCGTACGGAAATGAAACATTCTATGGAATCATTGATAAATCACTTTAAAATATTTACTGAAGGAATTAGGGTTCCTGCTGGAGAAATTTATAGTACTGTTGAGGCTCCTAAGGGTGAGTTTGGGGTATACCTAATTTCTGATGGAACAAACAAACCTTATCGATGTAAAATTAGAGCTCCTGGATTTGCACATTTACAAGGATTAGATTTTATGACTAAAGGTCATATGCTAGCTGATTTAGTGGCATGTATAGCAACATTAGATATTGTTTTTGGGGAAATAGATAGATGACTTTGCGTAGGCCTGCAGCAGAAAATTTACAACCAAAAGCCTTTAAATTTTCAGATTCTAATCTCGCTCAAATTGAGGATATAATAAATAAGTACCCTGTGGGGAAAAAGGCAAGCGCAATTCTTCCTGTTCTCGATTTAGCTCAGAGACAAAACGATAATTGGCTCTCATTAGCAGCCATCAAAGTAGTATCAGAAATTTTAGAAATGCCAATGATAAAGATACTGGAAATTGTTACTTTTTACACTATGTACAATCTATCGCCTGTGGGAAAACATGTCTTACAAGTTTGTACTACGACTCCATGCTGGCTAAGAGGTAGTGATGAAATTTATAGATCTTGTAAGGAAAAACTTAGTATTAATTTTGGAGAAACCACAGATGATCGCAAATTTACTCTCATGGAAGTGGAGTGTTTAGGAGCATGTGCTAATGCTCCTGTTGTGCAAATCAATGATAATTATTATGAAGATTTAGATAAAGAATCTATTAAAAAAATAATAGAAAAATTAAAAAATAATTTAAAACCTAAACATGGATCGCAATCAAAAAGGGTGGGGGCTGAACCTTTGAGTGAAAAAGAGTTA
>CAZNVN010000046.1:0-13909 GCA_964576635.1 uncultured Rhodospirillaceae bacterium | reverse complement strand
AATCATCTGGCACTTGTCCTGCAACTTTTGAAGGCAAATCTCCAATTTCAAAACCCTTTATCGTAGATATACCAGAAGAAGATTTTATTAACCTATTCCAACTTCCCTTTACAGAGGCTGCAAGAGGAGTCACCATTCCAAGTCCTGTTACTACTACACGCCTCATTAGAATCTCCAACCTTTATGCTATGAACTTTGGTCTTCTATAAATTTTATTGCATCTTTTACTGTAGTTATTTTCTCAGCTGCATCATCTGGAATTTCTACACTAAACTCTTCCTCAAAGGCCATAACTAATTCTACTGTATCTAAACTATCAGCACCTAAATCATCTATAAAACTTGCATTATCTACAACTGCATCCGACTCTACTCCTAGATGTTCAGTAACTATTTTTTTTACTCTTTCTGGTATATCAGTCATAATTATTTATTCCTTAATTTATGTTAATAGAAAAAAGTCTACACTAACCGATTAATTTATCATCAAGACTTTTCACAAATTATATTCAACAATTCAAGTGTTTTTTGTATATATCTGAAAAAAAATAAATTAGTTTTAAATCATAGCTAAACCTCCATTTACATGAATAGTACTGCCATTTATGTATGATGCTTCATCAGAAGCTAAAAAAATGCACGCAGAAGCCACGTCTTGAGGTACCCCTAATTTCTTAGAAGGAATTTTTTCTATTAAAGTTTCCTTCTGAGAGTCACTCAATACAGCAGTCATAGAGGTTTCAATAAACCCTGGTGCTATGCAATTTACAGTTATATTTCTACTAGCCACTTCCATCGCCAACGATTTAGACATTCCCACTAAACCTGCCTTAGAAGCCGCATAATTTGTCTGTCCTGGATTACCCGTATGACCAACTATTGAAGTAATTTGTATTATTCTTCCATATCGTCTTTTCATCATTCCTTTTACGACAGATTTAGACAAATTAAAAGCAGCAAATAGATTTACGTTCATAACTTTTTGCCACTTTTCATCATCCATTCTAACAGCAAGTTGATCTTCTGCTATTCCAGCGTTATTAATTAAAATATCTATTGGTCCTAACTTATTTTCTACATCAGAGACGATGGTTTTCACATTATCTCTTTGAGATAAATCTCCGACTAGTGGGGTAAAAGCCTTGGGATACTGTTTGCATATTTGATCTAAAACTTTTGAACGCCTTCCCGTTATAGCAACCTTAGCACCTTGCTTAGCAAGATTAATAGCTATTGCTCTACCTATGTCTCCCGAGGCTCCTGTTACTAGAGCTATTTTATTACTATAATCAAACATCACAAATTATCCTAATAAACACATGCCTATACGATCCTTGCAAAGTTTTCAATATCACTTATTGATTCCAAAGCAATCCCTTCTAAGTTTTTATCAATACGCCGTACTAATCCAGAAAGAACACCGCCAGATCCTAATTCTATAAATTTTTCAACTTTCCCTAGTTTATTCATATTTTCTACACTTTCTTTCCACCTTACTCTACCAGTAATTTGATTAATCAAGCTATCTTTAATTTTTTCAGGGTCCGTGATAAATGCCGCATCAAAATTATTACAAAGAACAATTTTAGGAGTACTAATTTTTAAATTATTTAAATGGTTCCTCATTTCCTCAGATGCAGGCTGCATCAAACTACAGTGAAAAGGAGCACTTACCGTTAATTTTAGTGCTCGCTTTATTCCTATATTTTTGGAGTTTTCTATTGCACTTTCTACTGCCTCATCATGACCTGAAATAACAACGTGCCCTGTTGCATTATCGTTAGCAATTTCTATAACTTCATCATATTTAATAGATTCTCTTATCAATTTTTTTACCGTTGATAATTCAGAACCAATAATAGCGGCCATTCCTCCTTT
The DNA here is from genome assembly GCA_964576635.1 of uncultured Rhodospirillaceae bacterium. Lineage (GTDB taxonomy): Bacteria > Pseudomonadota > Alphaproteobacteria > TMED109 > TMED109. Next base: position 12,032 of record CAZNVN010000046.1, on the reverse strand, counting down.
ATCAATAGGAACTGCATTTTGCATCGCTACTCCTCTCAATCTTAATAATTTTGCTGCGTCCGATAAAGTAATAGCACTTGCCGAAACCAATGCTGAATATTCTCCTAAAGAATGACCTGCTACAAAATCGCCTAGTTCATATAGGCTTTTCCCAGAAAAACTTTCTAGCACTCTAACTACAGCTACTGAGACTGCCATTAATGAAGGTTGAGCATTTACAGTTAAGGTTAGATCTTCTTGAGTACCTTGAAAGATTATCTTAGATAAATTTATATTTAAAGTATCATCTACTTCTTCAAACACTTCTTTTGCTACAGGAAAAGTATCAAAAAGTTCCTTCCCCATCCCTACCTTTTGTGATCCTTGTCCAGGAAAAATAAATGATATGCCCATTAGAAACTCCATTATTAAAATATTATTAATTGTTAGATAAATAAAAATACTATAAATTTGCAAATATTATTTTACACATATTATATATCTATACTTGCCCAAAGTGAAAAATTAAGGTACATCCATGGCTCTAAATAATATGCTAATAATTAACAAAGTATTTTAATCGAGTCCATATAGACGAGGAGATAGACAAAGTATGTCATACTACGAAAGCGTACTTATAACCCGACAAGAGTTGGGAGATAAAGAAATAAAAAAGATTATTGATAACCTAACGAATGTACTAAAAAAAAATAAGGCAATTGTTGTTTCAACTGAACTTTGGGGATTAAGGCCTCTCGCATATAAAATAGCAAAAAACAAAAAAGGACATTATGTTATGCTCCAAATAGAAGGAGATGGGGAATCTATAAAGGAATTAGAACGAAACATGAGAATCGATGAAAATATAATAAGATATTTATCATTAAAAATTGATAATGTATCAGAAAAACCTTCTATTATGATAAAGAAAACCTTTGAATCATCGAAGGAAGAAGTAAAAGTAAATAAATGAATCTGTTCAAGAGAAATAAACATTATAAAAAAAATCAGGGGAGCACATAGTGGAGAAAAAGAAATTTAGGAAAGAAGATAGTAATACAGATAGTTTACAAAACACAAAGTCTTTTTTCAAAAAAAGCAGGACTTGTCCTTTTAGTGGGCCCGATGCTATCCCTATAGATTATAAGGATATAAAAACTCTTCAAAAATTTGTATCTGAACGTGGTAAAATTATTCCTTCTAGAATAAGTGCTGTGTCTGCTCCAAAGCAAAGAAAACTAGCACAGGCTATAAAAAGAGCTAGGATATTAGCTTTACTCCCATTTGTAGGACACCAATAGAATTTAGTGGAAACGTTATGAATACCAAAGATAGTTTAATGTCTTTTGGAGCGGGGCTGGTTGCAGCTCTTATGGCATTGGGGCTCAGTTTATATAGCCCCATAACACTTTTCTTAGCTTACTTTATACCTCTACCTTTTTTTATATCCGCACTTATATATGGAATTTCAGGTACCGTATTAGCAACTATTATAGGAACTTTTTTGGTAGGATTATTTTATGGGGTTCCTGTTGCTATTGGATTTTTAATAATGAATGCATGCCCTGCACTTTGGTTTGCCATGAGAAATATAAGCAATGAATACCAAAAAAATATAGGACTAGTAATTTCAGAAATTTCTTTAGCTGGAATAATTTTATTTTAAATATCTTCCTTCTTCTATTCAGATAAATTTTTATTATTTATTGAATATTTTAATAATCAACTTATTAATAATTTTGATTCAAAAATTTCTATTCCTTCTATGATCCTCAATCTATTGCCTTCTATAATTATGGCCTCATGGATTTCCATTATAGCCTTAAACCTTATGATTTCAAAAAAACTTTCTAAGTTCTCTAAAATTTATAAACTTAAAGGACTTGCACTTAATACTAATGAATTTATATATACTTCACTTCCTAATTGGATAATATATTTGTTTCTTATTCTATTAACAACTTCTGTGGTTTTAAATGATATTACAAGCATATGGGCTAAATCATTAGTAGTTATATTAAGTGTACCTATTACACTACAAGGCCTAGCAAGCATACAGTTTAATATAAATAAATTTACAATGAGTAATTTTTTAACTGGCCTTTTTTACATAATAGTTTTATTTATTCCCTTAATATTTGCTATAATTGCAGCAATAGGAGTGCTCGATCATTTTTATGATTTTAGAAAATTAAAAAATAAATGAGAAAATTTATACATATACATAATTGTTATTTTTCTTAGGAGGTAAGATATGGAAGTTATTCTTTTGGAAAGAATAGAAAAAATAGGAAAACTAGGAGATGTAGTTAAAGTTAAAGACGGGTTTGCAAGAAATTATTTGCTGCCTCAAAAAAAAGCTCTTAGGGCGAATAAAGAAAATATCGCAATTTATGATAAACAAAAAAAGATCTATGAAGAAAAAAATGCTGCACTACTCAAAGAAGTTCAGAGCATAGCTAAAAATATGACTAACTTATCTATTTCTATTAGAAAACAAGCAAGTGAATCTGGGCAATTATATGGTTCTGTCGCTGCTCGAGAAATAGCAGAAACAATAAAACTTAAAGGCCATAATATTCAAACTAAACAAATTCAACTTAACAGTGTTATTAAAAATATAGGAGTTCACGAAGTTAAGATAGCTTTGCATCCAGAAGTAATATTATCTGTTAAAGTTAAAGTTTTAAGAAGTGATGAGGAACTTATTTTAGATACTACAGAAGAAAACAACCTCCAAGAAAATGCAAAAGATGAATTGATACAAACAAAAGAAGAATCAAAAATTGTTAAAGAAGAGAGTGCTAACGATCCCAAAGAAGTTTCTGTTGAAAAGAACACCAAGCAAGTAAAAATAAATCAAGATAAAGACATAAAAAAAGAATCTAAAAAGGCTACTAAAGATACCAAGTCTAAAAAAAATAATGGTGAAAAAAAAAGAAAATAAAATAATTTATCTATTTATCCCCGCTTTCCACAGTAATTAACGTTTTTCACAGTAGAAACGTATTTAAAATGTGTTAATGTTTATCTATGAGCAGTAATTCAAGTCAGTCTATAAAACAGATACCTTCTCAAACTAATGTGGGTTTTTCTCATGGAGTAATGCCACATTCTATTGAGGCAGAAGTAGCATTACTAGGCGGGATACTAGTCGATAACGAAGTTTATAACTTTAATATATTTGATATTCCATAAAAAGATTCACATTTTTATTTACCACTAAATCAAAGAATATTTGAGGGGATTAGAAAACTAATTAATCAAGGACAAATAGCAGATCCAATAACCCTATCACATTATTTTGAAAAAGACCTTGATCTAGCAGAAATTAATAACCCAAATCATTTTTTAAGACTTTCAGAATCAGCCGAAACTTTATCTGGCTCCGGTCACTACGCAAAACTTATATATGACTTATCTATACGCAGAGAATTAATTAGATTAGGTCAAGACATTATTACTCAGGCAAGTAATCCAGAAATTGATGATACATCTTTGTCTCATATTGAATCGGCAGAAAGTAATTTATTTACATTAGCAGAATCAGGAGAAATTAATAAAGGCCCTATTATCTTTGAAGAATCCGTAATCCAGGCACTTTCGAATGCCGAAATAGCACATAAAAGAGATGGACAATTATCTGGAATACCAACAGGTTTACTAGCTATGGATGAATTATTGGGAGGCATGCATAAGTCTGATCTAATCATTCTCGCAGGTAGGCCTAGCATGGGAAAAACTGCTTTAGCCACCAATATTGCATTTCATTGCTCAAAAAATAATAAAGAAAAAAATTTAGGAGCAATATTGTTTTTCTCACTTGAAATGTCCAGCGAACAATTAACAAATAGAATATTAGCAGAACAAGCTTGTGTATCTTCAGATAAAATTAGGAGAGGGAAACTTAACAATGATCAATTTATTAAACTAGTAAGGGCCAGTAAAAGTATAACAGATCGAAAACTATTTATAGACGAAACTCCTGCAATTTCTATTCCACAAATTAGAACCCGTGCTAGAAGAATAAAAAGGCTACATGGTCTTAGTTTAATAGTATTAGATTATCTTCAATTAATGACTGCCATAAATAAAAACAGCAATAGAGTACAAGAAATATCTGAAATTACTCAAGGGTTAAAAGCAATAGCAAAAGAGTTGAATGTACCTGTTCTAGCTTTAAGTCAGCTTTCTAGGGCTGTGGAACAAAGAGAGGATAAAAGGCCTCACCTAGCTGATCTGAGAGAGTCTGGAACCATAGAGCAAGATTCTGATGTAGTAATGTTTGTTTATAGGCAAGCGTATTATGAAGAAAGATCAGAGCCAATAAAAATTAGCACGGAAACTGAAGAAAAATTTCAAGAAAGATATTTAAATTGGCAAGAAACACTTGAAAAAGTTCAAAATGTTGCCGATATAATAGTTGCAAAACAAAGACATGGACCAATCGGTAATATCAAACTTCATTTTGAACCTTCTATCACTAAATTTTCTGATTTAGCTGACGAGAGAAAATATCCAGATGCAAAGTAAGTTTTCTCCAGAAACATATGGAAATTTATTAAATTCAAAAATACAACAATTCAATACAACTCTAATTATAAATAAAAATAATTTAATTTATAATGCAAAATATATATCTGAAATTTGTAACAACACTATTATTGCACCCGTTATCAAGTCCGACGCCTATGGACTTGGAGTTATTGCAATCACTAAAATATATACAAAATTAGGATTTAAAAGTTTTTTTGTCGGGAATCTAAATGAAGCTATAAAAGTTAGAAAAAATTTTAAAAACATAAATATATATATATTAAACTGCGGAATGCCCTTTAATTTAAATACACTTAAAAAATACAAATTAATTCCTGTAATTAATAATATGAGTCAACTTATAAATTTTACAAATTTAGTTTCAAATAAGTTCCCCTGCATAATTCATATAGATACAGGAATGAACAGATTAGGGATAAATTTTTCTGAAATTCTATCATCTGAAACTAATATTAAATTTAAAAATTTAAATATTAAATATTTAATGAGCCATCTTGCTTGCGCAGAAGATAAAAATAATGTCCTTAACAAAACTCAACTTATTAAACTTGAAAAAGTTAAAAGTTTTTTTGTAAGTCGAACAGGAAAAAATATTAAAACTAGCATAGCTAATTCTTCTGGAATATTTTTAGGGAAAAAGTTTTTTTTAGATCTAGTAAGACCTGGAGCTGCTTTTTTGGGAATTAATCCATCCCCTAGTGAACCTAATCATTTAAAAAATGTTTTATATTTATACTCTCACGTTTTACAATCTCATGTGGCTCAAAAAAATACCACAGTGGGTTATGGTGCGAGTTATAAATTGAAAAAAAAAAGTAGATTAGCTACAATATCAGCAGGATACTCTAATGGCCTCTCAAGACTTCTTTCAAATATAGGAAATGTATTTATAAATGATAAAGAAGCAAAAATAGTAGGAAGAATATCTATGGATTTAAGTGTAGTAGATATAACAGACTTTGAAGAAACTGCTGTAAAAATAGGAGACCCAGTAGAAATATTTGGAAACAACAGATCTCTGGAAGAGTTTGCAAAATTAAACAAAACTATACCTTATGAAATAATATGCCAAGTAAGCAAGAATGCTAATAAAAAAATAATATTTTAGTTTTTTTTTATTTATCTAAAATTATGTATATATGAATAAAATTAAGATTACTTTTTACCACAATATGATTGGTTTAAACAAAAATACATGAATTTAAATAGTATAAATGTAAATTTTGTAGATATCGCATTTTTATCTGTAATACTGATATCAATGCTTCTAGCTTATTCTAGAGGTTTATTAAAAGAAATATTTGCTCTAAGTAACTGGATTTTAGCTGGCTGGATTTCACTAACTTATTATTTAAAAATAAAATTATTTTTTATAAAATACATTTCACCTGAAGTTTTAGCAGAAATTACTTCATTCCTAATCCTATTTCTCCTATCAATAAGCTTAGGGACTTTTATAAGTCATTTCATAACTAGTAAGTTTAAAAAAACTGCCTTAGCACCTACTGATAAGATTCTAGGATTAATCTTTGGATTTTTACGAGCCCTAATAATTACAAGTATAATATCACTAGTATTAATAAATACCTTGTGGAAACACAAAACTATTCCTGACTGGTTTGCTGGATCATACTGCTATCCAATAATAATTAAATCTATAAATTTTATAGAAACAATTTTTCCCAACAATTCTTCACTTTTTGATAACCAAAGTTTAAATTTAAATGACATTAAGGATTCAACAACCGATAAAATATTTGAAAAACTTTTAGAACCCCCTATAAAAGTTGAAGAAAATACTGCAGATCAGTATTATAAACCAGCTGAAACAGAAGCTATGGACAGATTAATTAATATTGAAACTATAGATGATAACAAAGAATAAATATATTGAATTTTTTAAGAAAAAATCTATTTTATTTCTAAACTTTTTTATATGGTGCATAATGCAGGTAAGAGGTTCCATAAATAATTTTATAAAATTTATATATTAAATGTATAAAAGTAATATTAAAGAAGAATGTGGCATATTTGGTGTGTTTGGGCACTCTGACTCTGCAGCGCTTACCGCATTAGGACTACATGCGCTTCAACACAGAGGACAAGAGAGTGCCGGCATTGTTACTTTTGATGGCAAACATTTCAATGCAGAACGTCACTTAGGTTTAGTTGGCGATCATTTCACCAATGCTTCAGTAATAAATAGATTACCTGGTAATGCTGCTTTAGGACATGTCAGATATTCTACTACTGGAGGCACTACAATTAAGAATATTCAACCCCTATTTGCTGATCTTCTAGGAGGAGGAATTGCTTGTGCTCATAATGGTAACCTTACTAACGGTAGAGATCTGAGAAAAAAATTAGTAAAAAAAGGTTCTATATTTCAATCTACGACTGATACTGAAGCTTTTATTCACTTGATTGCTCAAAGTGAAGAAACATTGGTAGTTAAAAAAATTATTGATGCTTTATATCAAATGGAAGGTGCTTATGGCCTAGGCGTTCTAACAAATAAAAAACTTATAGGAATTAGAGATCCAGTTGGCATAAGACCCCTTGTATTAGGAGATTTAAATGGATCTAAAATCATTTCTTCTGAAACCTGCGCTTTAGATATCATAGGCGCAAAATTTATACGGGATGTAGAAAATGGTGAGATTATTGTAATAGATGAAAACGGTATAAAATCATTTAAGCCATTTAAGCAATCAAAAGCTAGATTAGATATATTTGAATATATATATTTTGCTCGACCAGATAGTATAGTTGGAGGAAAAAACGTATACGAATGCAGAAAATCACTCGGTAGACAGTTAGCAAAAGAGTACAATACTGAGGCAGACATAGTAATACCTGTTCCAGACTCAGGTGTACCTGCAGGTTTGGGCTTTGCAGAAAGTTCTGGAATCTCCTTTGAATTAGGGATAACAAGAAACCATTATGTTGGCCGTACTTTTATTGAGCCAACTCAGACAATTCGTCAATTAGGGATAAAACTTAAGCATAATGCAAATCCTATAAACATTAAAAATAAAAGAATAGTTCTAATCGATGATTCTATAGTAAGAGGAACTACAGCAATTAAAATAATAAAAATGATGAGAGAAGCAGGAGCAGCAGAAGTGCACATGGGAATATCTAGCCCACCTATACTTTTCCCAGATTTTTATGGAATTGACACACCAACACACAATGAATTAATAGCTACAAATAATCCTGTCGAAGAAATAAGAAAGATTCTTGATCTAGATACTATACACTTTCTATCTCTTGATGGTTTATATAAAGCCATGGGTCATAAAAATCGAAACAATACTATGCCCCAATATACTGATCATTGCTTTACAGGAGACTATCCAACCGACCTTAAAGATAGAGATGGAGGATCCTTATCTAAACAGCTTTCATTTTTACATGAAAAAATTTAATCCTATTACTATGCTTTTATATATGGGTTTTTTCCCTTCTTAAATAAAATTCTGATTGGCACCCCATCCAATTGAAAAGAATCTCTTAGACTGTTAAGCATATAGCGCTGGTATGTTTTAGAAGTTGCTTTATCTAAATTAGTAAAGAATAAAAATGTAGGAGGTCTTATGTTTATTTGAGAACAATACTTAATTCTTACCACTTTTCCAGACTTTAAAGGAGGGGGATTCTTCTGCTGAATATATTTTAACCAACGATTTAATTTTGCAGTATCTATTTTTTGGTTCCATTTTTTATATATATATAGAATTTGTAGCATCAAGTCTTCAACTCCTGTTCCTTTTAGAGCTGATATCTCAATAACCTTTATCCCCTTAAGTTGAGAAAATGTAACGCTTAGTCTACTCATTAATTTTTTTTTGGATTCTGCGGTATTTTTAACTAGATCCCATTTGTTTGCTGCAATAACCAATGCTCTTCCCTCTCTAACTATATGGCTGGCTATAGATAAATCTTGTTTAGATAAAGTTTGACCACCATCTATTACTAAAACCACTATTTGTGCATATCTAATTGTGTTTAAGGTAGAGATAACAGATTTTTCTTCAATTACATCGTCTATTTTACTCTCTTTTCTGACTCCCGCTGTATCAATTAGATTAATATCATTATTTCTCCAAAAAACATTATCAATCACGGAGTCTCTAGTTGTCCCCGGTTCATTACCTGTTAATACTCTTTTTTTTCCTATGATACAGTTAAATAAAGTAGATTTTCCGCTATTGGGACGTCCTACTAGCGCTAGCCTATAAGTCAAGTTTGGTTTTTTCTCATTTGATTGAGAACTGCCTAGATCTTGAATTAAGTGTTTTATCTCTTCCAGTATTTGTTCTTCTAATATATTTAACCCCACACTATGTGTGGCAGAAATATTTAAAGCTTCACCGAATCCTAATGCTCTAGACTCATAATAAAAATTTTCTTGAATTTTTGATTCAGCCTTATTTGCAACTAATAATACTTTAGAACCATTTTTTCTCAAGAATTCTGCACAAGAATGATCTAAAGGAGAAATGCCAGTTCTGGCATCTAAAAGAAATATTACAATATCAGAACCTTTTATAATAAGACTCAAATTTTCAAAGATATCCTGATTTAATTTCTTTCTATGATTTGAAGCATAGAAACCAGCAGAGTCATATAAAATAAATTCTAATTTATTTATAACAATCCTTAGAGAAACAGAATCTCTCGTAACTCCTGAAATATTTTCTACTATTGCAGCTTATCTCTAAGCTATTCTATTAAATAACGTTGATATTCCAACAATTGGACGACCAAATATAGTAACCTTAGGTAACATATCTCTTCCTATTGCTAACGATATGCAAAAATTCTTGCATCATTTGTATAGAAAAAAATCATTCCACTCACAACTATAGGCGTGACTGCATTCGGCGATGGTAAGTTAAAACTTCTTATAATCTTTCCATCACCAGGATTTATAACTAATATTGATTTGTCTCCGCAAGCTAGCCATAAATTATTTCCTGCTAGTAGAGGACCTTTACAATTAGATTTGATAGTTTTTGCTTCACTAAATATACTGCTTATATTATCGATGATGCCTTTATCTATCGTTTCTTTATAATTTAAGTCACTTATCCAACGAACATTGCCATTATCACGTAACATGCTGACTAGAATTGATTCATCTGTAAGAACAAAGATAGAATTTCCATTAATTACAGGATTTTGAGTGGTTTTGAGAGGAACATCCCATATTACTAGACCAGTCAAATAATCTACAGCACCAAAACGCCCTTCATAAGTTCCTGCAAAAATTAAATTATCATCTATCACCGGCCCTGAATCAATATCATTGAGATTTTTTGTTGTAGATATGCCTCCATGTAAGGATAATTCGGTTTGCCAAATTAAAGTGCCCATATTCTTATTAAAGGCAAATAACTCGCCTGTATTACTAGGAAATATGGCAATATTCCCTTCAACAGCAGAGGACGAAGCCCCGTTTAAAATCGCAGATTCATAAGGACCTGCAAATCTCCATAGTTCTTTACCAGTTTGCAAATCAATAACTATTAAATCATTATTTACAGTCATTTGAAATATCATGTTTTCAGATATGGTCGGGGCGCCCTGTACCGGTCTTCCTATATAATTTTTCCATAAAATTGAACCATCTTCTGATTTTAAGGCAATAACTTCCCCATAAGAAGTAGCAGCTATTAAAATTCCATCAGAGATTGCCAATCCTCCATCAATATTTGAATTAACGCTTTCCTCTGAAGGTATAATAGTTTTTTTCCACAATTTTTTTCCTGTATTTATATTTAATGAAAAAATTGTGCCTTCAGTATCCAAAGAAAAAATAAGTTCATTATCCGAAACCAACTGAGCAAACAATTTATTGTAGCTATTATCTCCATCTCCTACCCTAGCTTTCCAAACTAATTGAGGATTTTCATTTAAATATAAATTTCCTGGTGAGTGAGTTGATGTCTTTCCTGACTGGTTCCAAGAATTATTTTTTTCCAATTTGCCAAGCACAACAGCAATATCTGCTGCCTGGGAATTAACTAATAATTCTTCTTTATAATCTAATATATCTAGACGTTTTCCCTCTGCAGTTATTTTTTTCTTATTCAAAGATAGAGTATCGCAACCTAAAAAGAATAAAATAATTAACGAGTATATTAAAAATAAATTTGAAGTATTAAACATTTTTACCTCTAAATAAAGCCCTTACTTAATAGTAACCAAAATATCTTTCACTCTATTTTTAATGGTAATTGGAGTTGTAGCACCCTCGGTTAGTTCTTCAAAAATATTTTTTGCTTTAATTAAATCACCTTCCTGCATAGCAATATAACCTATATATTCTTTTGCTAAAGAAGCAAATGCAGTATTGGTAATGCTTACATCAGATAATATTATTTTTGCCTCTTCTAAATTTCCAAGTTCCATTAATACTTCGACTAATTGGATTTGAACATAATTTTTATAAACTTGTTCAATATTATTTCCTAAAATATTTTTATAAATATTAAGTGCGTTATGAAGATCATTTTTTGATCTCCAAATTGCCGCCTCTTTAAGATTTGCAAGCAAAGCATGGTAAGATGAATCATTTTCCTCATCAGAAAATATTTTTAATGCATCTACTCCTTTCTGAGCATTGACTGTTGCTTCATCCATAGCAAAAAAATATTTTTCAGACCTTTCTTCTACCTTTTTTAATTTGTATTGAGTCCAAAAAGAATTAAAACAAACAGCACTTATTACAAACAATAAAAATAGTATAAAAAATATTCTGTAGCGTTTCCAAATAGACTTTATCCTATCTTTACGAATATCTTCATCTACTTCCTGAAAAACGTCACCCAACTGAAATACTCCTTCTGTAATTTAACAATTAAAAAAAATATATATACTTCAAATCCTTTTTATATTTAAATAAAACAAAGTCCAGTAAACTAGTATAACTTAAATTTACAAAAAGTGTTTAAATTGATAAATAAAAATATTATTACTACTACGAATGCAAAATTATCCAAAGCAAATTTAGTATCTTATATTCAAAAAAACGACTTTAATTTACTCATGGCTCTTTTTTCTCGTATGTTATTGGCTAATGAATGGAGAGACTATAGTTTTAAAGCTAAAAAAAATGAAATTATTTTTTGTTTTTATAAACATTCTCACGATGCTCCCATTTACAAAGTAACTTATTCTAGAAAAAATAAAAAATACAGTGAATGGATAATTTTCTACAATAATAAAAAGGTTAGAACTTCTCTTTATCTCAAACAAATAATCCAATGGCTAGAAGGACAGCACCTAAGAATAATTAAGCAATAGATAGTTCTACATGTTACATAATCACTATTATTTAATTACACTTTAACATATCTACTATTGATTTTTCTCTATTCGTATTCGAACTCTCATCAAATAGATCTGTTAGTTTTCCTATCAAGTCCCCAGTTTTGAAAGTACCCTTAAGTTTTTTTCCACAAACAAATATATCTTCAAAATTAGCC
>CAZNVN010000045.1:13833-14078 GCA_964576635.1 uncultured Rhodospirillaceae bacterium | reverse complement strand
CATGAGTTCAAAAAAGTTGAACTTGTTAGCTTTGTTGATAAAGAAAAATCAAAAGAAGAATTAGAAAGAATGTTGGGATGTGCTGAGGAAATACTAAAAAAACTTGAACTACCTTATCGTGTAACAAAATTATGCTGCGGGGATTTAGGGTTTTCAGCAAGTAAAACTTATGATTTAGAAGTTTGGATTCCTTCTCAAAATAAATATCGTGAAATTTCAAGTTGTTCTAATTGTGGAGAATTTCA
>CAZNVN010000045.1:0-13823 GCA_964576635.1 uncultured Rhodospirillaceae bacterium | reverse complement strand
TAGATAAAATAAAGAGTTTAAATTAGTAAAAAAGAACCAGTTATATTAATTACAATTGATGATTGAATTGAATCACCTGGTTTAAAAAAATAACACTCATTAATTAGTAGATACTCAAAGAATGTAATTATTGTAGCGCCAAGTAAAAATTGTTCTGGCAGTGGACATTCAATAACTTTAGCAAACCCTATTAGAATTAACAAAATTTCTAATAATTTTTATTCATGTACTGGAACGCCGACAGATTGTATATTATTAAGTATACAAGAGGTGTTAAAAGGCAAAAAGCCAGACTTAATAATATCTGGCATAAATGTAGGTGCGAATCTGGGAGATGATGTAACCTATTCAGGAACGGTATCTGCAGCTATGGAGGGGGCACTGTTAGGAATTAATTCATTGGCCTTATCCGTTGCAGTTAAAAATACTATAAAAGAAGTTAATTGGCTAACGATTGATAAGTATATTGATGTATTTATCAAAGGTATATTTAACAATAAGATCAATCAAGGCTGTTTCTTAAATGTTAATTTTCCTGATTGTAATCTAAAAAAAATAAGAGGAATTAAAGTGGTGAAACAAACAAGAAGAAAACCAGGAGGACAATTTATAAAGAGATTTGATTCAAAGGGCCTTAAATATTTTTGGCATACAACTAAAAGGTCTGGAAGAATTACATATGGAAACGATGTATGGGCGATAAATAACAACTATATAACCGTTACTCCACTAGATATCGATTTAACTTCAAATGTGTCTTTTACTTTTATTAAGAAATATTTTGATGGATATGCTTAAAAATAAAAACAATACTATGAAAATGCTTCTAGAATTAAGGAAGTTAGGCATAATTGATCACAAAATACTTAGTGCTATTACAAATTATAAAAGAGAAGAGTTTTTACCTAAACGATTGAAAGGACTGTCAGAAGAAGACATTAGTTTACAAATTTTTGATGGAGTGGAAACTACTAGTATATCAGATCTTGCCAAAATGATATTTTTAGTGCTTCAAAATAATAAGAGAACGAATTTAGTACTAGAAATTGGGACTGCTTCTGGTATGTTGACTGCTGTTCTATCTGCAATATACAATCGGGTTTATAGTTTGGAAATTAACAAAGAAGCTTATGATTTTTCTAGTTCTATTCTTAAAAATTATTCTAGTAAAATTCTTTTAAGACTTGGGGATGGAAAAAAAGGATGGAAGGAAGTTGCTCCTTTTGATGCTATATATGTAGATGCATGTGTCACCGATGATATTGTAGAACTTCTTAAGGATCAATTAAATGAAAATGGGATTTTAGTATTTGTAAAAAAATATCTGGATAAGCAGTTTTATTGTTTACAAGACAAAAAAAGTAATACTTTATTATATAAATCAGTATTTCAAGTAAATCGTACTATGTTAATTTAAATGCGTTAGATAAAAGATGAATTTTAACATGAAATTTTTATTTAAGTATATTTGCACAGTTTTAATTTTATCTTCTTGTGTTTCTAGTAAGCACTTAGCTCCGGTAGTAGACAAGAGTAATATTAATTACCAAGAATTAAAAACAAATGAGTCTTCCAAAGAATTAATAATTGCAGAAGGAGATAGTCTTTATATAATCTCAAAAAGAGAGGGGGTTTCTGTAAGAGAAATAATAGTTATTAATAAATTAGAAGCTCCATTTACGTTATATCCTGGTGATCAATTAATAATTCCAACTACAAAACAACATATAGTAAAAAAAGGGGAAAATTTATGGAATTTATCAAATTGTTACGGAGTGGATATAAGTACTTTAAGACAAATTAACTTTTTAGATAGAAAAGATAACATACAAGTTGGAATGAAATTAAAAATCCCTACAAAGGTAAGAGGTGCTGATTCAGAGTGTCTAAAAAAAGTTGCTAAAAAAAATATTGATCAAAGAGAAAAGAGGAATAAAAAGCAGATTAAAAATAATTATACTAGTAAATATATTTGGCCAGTAAAAGGTGAAATATTAACAAATTTTGGTGTTTCTAGTTCTGGTTTGAAAAATGATGGAGTTAATATCTTATCTGAAATAGGAAATCCAGTTGTAGCTGCAGATTCTGGTAAAGTTGTCTATTCGGGAAATGAAATACAGGCCTTTGGAAATTTAATTTTAATAAAGCATAACAATAATGAAACTACTGCATATGCACATTTAGAAGATGTTAAAGTTGCCAGAGGACAGCTTGTTTCACAGGGAGAAATTATAGCTAATATAGGAACAAGCGGTAAAGTTTCAATTCCCCAACTTCACTTTGAATTAAGAAATAGTTCAGGTCCTTTAAATCCTTTAAAACACCTGCCCACAAATAGACCAAGTGTTAATTGATTTTTTGACCTAGCTTTCCTGCTAGATCTACAATAAATTGCCAAGCAACACGGCCAGATCTAGATCCTCTAGTTACAGACCATTCAATAGCGAGTTTATATAATTCTTTTTCAGAAATTTTTAATTTGTATTCTTTAGCGTAAGAATTGACCATATGAATATATTCTTTTTGAGTACAATTATGGAAACCTAACCATAAACCAAAGCGGTCTGATAATGATACTTTTTCCTCAGAACTTTCTGATGGATTAATGGCTGTAGATTCTTCATTCTCTGTCATTAACCTTTCTAAAAGATGACGTCTATTAGAAGTTGCATAAAAAATTACGTTATTAGGCCTAGCTATTAATCCTCCTTCTAGAAGAGCTTTAAGAGATTTATAATTTGTTTCATGTAAGTCAAATGATAAGTCATCGCAAAAAATAATAAATCTATGTTTAAAATCATTTAATTTCGTCAATAATAAAGGTAGAGTATTTATATCCTCTCTATATACTTCAATCAAAATTAATCTTTTACCGGCATTAGCATCGTATAAATCAGAATGAATCGCTTTTATTATTGAAGATTTTCCCATACCCCTAGCTCCCCACAATAATACATTATTGGCAGGCAAACCTTTCGCGAAATTGCTAGTGTTTTGAATTAATACTTCTTTTACATTATCTATGGCGTGTAGAAGATTAATGCCTATATTATTTATATTTTTAATAGGTAAAAGGTTCATTCTCTCAGTTGACCATAAATAACAACTTTCATCAGATATACTAATTTTTTTAACTCTGTTCTTATTAGCTATATTTTCTAGAGCTATTGCTATTCTTTCTAAAAAGGAAACTATTTCTTTCTCACCATTCATTTTATTTTCCATTTTTCTTATATATCATTTACATGTTTTAGTTGTATAAATATAGTAATTGTTATTAATTATATTCGATCTTAATTATATCGTTTGCAATATAAGATATAAAGGTTATAAGTTTTTATTTTTACTAGGAGTTAATATGTTTATTTCACAAGCTTATGCTCAGGCTGCTTCATCTGGAGGAGGATCAAGTTTTTTAATACAAATAGCGCCATTAATTTTAATTTTTGCTGTTTTTTATTTTTTACTAATCAGACCACAACAAAAAAAAATGAAAGATCATAAAGCTATGGTAGGATCTCTAGTTAAGGGAGATAAAGTCGTGACGGCTGGAGGTTTATTGGGGACAATTCATAAAATAGAAGATGAAAAAATTGCTACACTTGAGATTTCAGACAATGTCAAGGTTAAAGTTGTTAGATCTACTATAGCTGAAGTATTAGGAAAAGATTCAAAATAATTAATAGCCAGAAAATTAACTCTTGATGAATTAGGATTTACCAAATGTTAGTGTTTGAATTGTGGAAAAAAATATTAGTTTTGACTGTAAGTATTTTTGCATTATTGTTTTGTATTCCAAATTTTATAAACAAAGATTCTTTAAATGTTCTTCCTGATTTTTTAAGTTCTAAACAAATTAGATTAGGACTAGATCTTCAGGGAGGATCGTATTTACTTTTAGAAGTGGAAGTAAATGCTATCAAATTAGAGCGGTTAAATAATTTAGCTGATGAAATTAGAGTTACTTTAAGATCAAATGAACCTAAAATAGGTTATAAAAATATATTAATAGTAGATAACAAGCTACAATTTTCTTTACTGTCTTCAAACAATTTGGACTCAACCATAGGTTTATTAAACAAAATAGATAAAGATCTAGTCATTTCTAGTGATAATGATACTCAATTAATAATAGATTTATCCGAAGACAAAATGAAAGAACTACAAATTTCTACAGTCTTACAATCTATAGAAATAATAAGGAGAAGAATAGACGAGATAGGAACCAATGAACCTTTAATTCAAAAGCAGGGTGACGATAGAATACTTGTACAACTTCCCGGGATAGAGGAACCAGAAAGAGTTAAAAAGTTATTAGGAAAGACTGCAAAGATGAATTTTAGGCTAGTTAATGAGACTGCTAGTATTGAAGAAGCAATTTCAGGAAGAGTTCCTCCAGGATATGAACTTCTTTTTGAGATGGATCCTTCAACTGGGCATAATACAGTTCCTTATATAATTAGTAAAAAGATAGGAGTGTCAGGAGATCATTTAACCGATGCTAGTCCGACAGTTGATCAATATAACGAACCTGTAGTAAGTCTACGATTTGATAGTTCTGGATCAAGAAAATTTGGAGATTTAACCACAAATAATGTAGGAAAAAGATTTGCTATAATTTTAGATAACGAAGTAATTAGTGCTCCTGTTATAAGGGAGCCTATTCCTGGAGGTAGTGGGCAAATTTCTGGAAATTTTACTTTTGAGACTGCCAGTGATTTGGCAATATTATTGAGAGCAGGGGCACTTCCTGCCCCCTTAACAATTTTAGAAGAAAGATCAGTTGGTCCTTCCTTGGGAAGAGACTCTATTAATTCCGGAGCTATGGCTTCTATAGTCTCTCTTATGCTAGTAGCATTATATATGTTTGTAGTTTATGGAAGGTTTTTTGGCTTTACGGCTAATTTAGCCTTAATTATTAATATTAGTACTGTATTAGCCTTACTGGGTTTATTGGGGGCAACACTAACGTTACCTGGAATAGCAGGAATAGCATTAACTGTAGGAATGGCTGTAGATGCAAATGTTCTAATTTTTGAAAGAATTAGGGAAGAATTGAGGTCGGGCAGATCAATTATAAGTTCTATAGATAATGGCTTTAAACAGGCTTTGAGAACAATTATAGATGCAAACGTAACAACTCTTATTGCTGCAATAATTCTTTTTCAATTTGGTTCAGGTCCAGTGAGAGGTTTTGCGGTAACTCTGGGGCTTGGAGTTCTAACTACGATGTTTACATCTATGCTGTTTAGTCGAGGCTTGATAAGCTTGTGGTTCAATAAATATAAACCTTCTAAACTAAGTATTTAAGGGAGTAAGTACATTGCTAAGATTAATTCCAGATAATACCAGTATAAAGTTTATACGTCTGAAATTAATAGCATTTGTGACTTCGTTAGTGTTAGCATTAATATCCATTGTAGCAGTAATATTCATCGGCTTAAATCTTGGTATAGACTTTAGGGGAGGAATTCTTATAGAAGTAAGAACAGAGAATATAGATATATCTGATTTGCGATTGGAAGTTTCTAATCTAGAGATAGGAGAAGTATCAATTCAAGAATTTGGTTCTTCTACTGATTTTTTAATAAGGGTAGAGAGACAACTTGGAACAGACAAAGCTCAACAAGTGGCTGTAGAAAAAATAAAAAACAAATTAAATAATACTTTCTCAAATAAAATAGAGTACAGACGTTTAGAATTTGTAGGTCCTACAGTTAGTAAAGACTTAGTTCAAAAAGGAATACTAGCAATATTTTTTGCGGTTATAGCAATGCTTGCTTATATTTGGTTCAGGTTCGAGCTACCTTTTGCTATGGGAGCTGTAATAGCACTTGTACACGATGTAGTCTTAACATTAGGAGTTTTTGCTATAGTTGGATTAGAATTTAATTTAGCTACAGTTGCTGCTATTCTTCTAATTATTGGTTATTCAATGAATGATACTGTGGTTGTTTATGATAGAGTGAGAGAAAATTTAAGAAAATTTAAAAAAATGAATTTTGAAGAATTAATAGATAAGAGCGTAAACGAGACTTTAGCAAGAACTGTAAATACTACAGCTACTACTACACTTGCTTTATTGGCTTTGTATTTTTTAGGTGGTCAAATAATATCAGATTTTGCATTTGCCATGTTATGGGGAATCATAGTAGGAACTTATTCTTCAATATTTATTGCCTCGACGATACTAACTTTTCTGAATGTCAGATCTTATTCTGAAAAAAAGGAGAATTAGTATTATTAATGGATCTTAATTTAAATCCTAGTTCTAAAACTATTAAGTTTGAAGGATATGGAACAGGTTTTTTTAAATTAGCGGGGAAAAAGATTAAAACACCTATTTTAATTTTTCCTGATCGTTATATTGCTATCAAGAGTAATAAAAACAACATAAAAAATGAGATTATTAATTATTCAAATAAACATAAAATAGATCTTATAATATATGGTAATTCTCTGGGATTAGAATCTTCAAAAGATCTAATTACAAAAGAGTTAAATTCATTAAATATTCCTTTAGAAATTATGAATACTGACGCAGCGTGTAGAACTTGGACTGTACTAGTATCAGAAGGAAGGTGTGTGTGTGCCTTTATTAAACCCCAAAGATGATTACTATTATGTAATTAGCGAATTAAAATCATTAGATAGAAGCAAGTACATAGCTTGCTTGCTTGTTCCAAGATATTTTCATGCAAAAATAGCTTCTTTACTATTGATTGATCTGGAATTAAAAAATATTAGTGAACTTAATACAGAAAAAAATATTATACTTATGAAATTTTCATGGTGGAAGAATATTTTAAATTCTTTAAATACAGATCCAACTCCTAATGTTCCTGTCTTAAGGTTATTGAAGATAACTATTACTGAAAAAGATACAATTTTAAATAAACTTTTATTATTAGTAAATAATTACGAAAAACTTTCATTATGCAGTAATAAAAACGACATTGAGGATAGTTATTTAAAATGCATAGTTACAAGAAATGATATAATTCAAGAAGTCATAAAAATAAAGTTTGTTGATAATAAGTATAAGAAAGCAATCCATTTAGCTTCAGTGGCTCTAAGTCAAATATATGTGGGAAAAATTGAGGAGGGAAATAAAAGTATACATAAAGCAAAATTGATTTGTCGAAGACCTGTTAAAAAATTATTGCCTCTGTTTATTACTTTAAGCCCAGTTAAAAAATCAAATTATATGATTTTCTTAAGATTAGCTAAGGGTTTAGCCCGTTATTGGTAACTTTTTATTTAGGTGTTTCTTTATATAGATTCCTGTATAACTATTTGAACATTTAGAAACATGCTCAGGAGTCCCTTCTGCTATAATTTGTCCTCCTTTATATCCTCCTTCAGGTCCTAAATCTATAATCCAATCAGAGCTCTTTATTACGTCGAGATTATGTTCTATTACAATTACTGTATTACCATTATCAACAAGTTTATTTAATACTTCTAGTAGTTTTTTGACATCTTCAAAATGTAAACCTGTAGTGGGGTCATCTAATATATATAAGGTTTTTCCAGTGCTACGTTTCGATAATTCTTTAGCTAGTTTTATTCTTTGTGCTTCTCCGCCTGATAGTGTAGTAGCTTGTTGCCCGAGTTTAATGTATCCTAGGCCAACTTTATACAAAGTTTGTAACTTATTATTTATTGAGGGGACAGAATTAAAAAAAGATTTAGCTTCTGTTACGCTCATATTAAGAACATCATTTATATTATTGTTTTTAATAGATATATCTAAAGTAGACTTGTTATATCTTTTGCCCTGGCATTCTTCACATTTAACATACATATCAGATAAAAAATGCATTTCTATCTTTACTATTCCATCACCTTGACAAGATTCACATCTTCCCCCTTTGACATTAAAAGAGAACCTTCCAGGCGTGTATCCTCGAATTTTAGATTCTATGCTTTTTGAAAACCATTCCCTTATAGGAGTAAATGCACCTGTATAAGTAGCAGGATTGGATCTTGGGGTTCTACCTATTGGAGATTGATTTATTTCTATGATTTTATCGATCATCTCAATGCCTTTTACTTGACTATAATTTACAGACTTATAGTTTGTTTTATTCAAAATGCTTTTTACTGCTGGATATAAGGTATCTCTAATTAAAGATGATTTGCCACTTCCGGAAACTCCAGTAACACAAACAAACTTTCCTAAGGGAAAGTTAACATTAATATTTTTTAGGTTATTGATATTTGCATCATTTAAGCATAAAACTTTACTATTTTGATGCTGGCGTCTCATTTTAGGAATTTCTATATTTAATTTACCAGATAGGTAATTGCCAGTAATACTTTTTATATTATTTTTAATTTGTTGTGGAGTGCCTTCTGCTATAATTTTGCCACCATCTTCTCCTGCACCAGGACCAATATCTACTATGTAGTCAGAATTTAATATTGCTTCTTCATCATGCTCTACTATTATTACTGAGTTTCCAAGACTTTTTAAACTTTTAAGTGTTTCCAACAATCTTATATTGTCTCTTTGGTGTAACCCAATAGAGGGCTCATCTAGAACGTATATTATGCCTGTTAGTCCAGATCCGATCTGAGAAGCTAATCTTATACGTTGACTTTCACCACCGGATAAGGTGTTAGATTTTCTATCTAAAGTAAGATAATCCAAACCCACATCGTGTAGAAATTTTAAACGTAAAGATATTTCTTTAATTATTGGATTAGCTATTTCTAAATATTGCCCTTTTAATTTGTGAATAACAGTATCTAACCATTTAATAGTTTCAGAAATTGTCATGTTAGTGACTTGCCCTATATGTAAATTATCAATTTTTACTGCTAAGGCTTGTTCATTTAATCTGAACCCCTCGCATTTATTACAATTTGCAATTGTCTGATATTTATTTAATTCGTATCTGACCCAAGGATCGTTAGATTGAGAAAACCTTTTTACTAGTGAGGGAATAACACCAGGGAATGATTGATTTGTGGTGTAATTATCATCTTTATTGTAATATTTAATTTCAATTTTTTTATCCTTGCTACCGTTTAGAATATTATCTTTAATTTCTTTGCTTAAGTCTTTCCATTTTGTATCCAAAGAAAAATTTAATTTTAGAGATAAACTTTCTAGGGCTTGTTGAAAAAACATTTTACCTTTTTTATCCCAAGGTTTAATTGCTCCACTTTTGATTGAAAGTTCTTCATTAGGAATAATTAGATTCTGATCAAAAAAATATTGTTCTCCTATACCATCACAAATTTTGCATGCTCCTGATGGGTTGTTAAATGAAAAAAGTCTAGGTTCTATTTCTTCAATAGTAAAACCTGATACAGGACATGCGAATTTAGCAGAAAAAATAATATCTCTTTCTTCATCAAGATCATTAACTATTAAAAGTTCGTCTGGCGAAATTTTAAGAGCAGTCTCAATACTTTCTGTTAGTCTCTGTTTTAAATTTTTTTTAATTATTATTCTGTCTACAATAACTTCTATATTATTTTTTTTATTTTTATCAATATCTGGCAATTCTGAAATATCTACAACTAAGTTGTTTATTCGTATTCTTTGAAATCCTTTTTTTATTAATTCTTGTATTTCTTTTTTGTGTTCTCCTTTTCTATTTCTTACTAAAGGGGCGAGTATATTTATTCTTTTACCTTTTTCCATCTCCAAAATAGAAGCAACCATTTGAGAAACAGATTGACTACTTATAGGTTTTCCTGTTGTTGGAGAGTAAGCTATGCCTACTCTAGCATATAGTAATCTTAGATAGTCATAAATCTCTGTAACGGTAGCAACGGTTGATCTTGGGTTATGTGAGACTGTTTTTTGATTTATAGCTATTGATGGAGATAAACCCTCTATTGATTCAACTTTAGGTTTTTGCATTAGCTCAAGAAATTGTCTAGCATATGCAGATAGGCTTTCTACATATCTTCTTTGTCCTTCAGCATAAATAGTATCAAATGCTAAAGTGGATTTTCCCGAGCCAGAAACGCCTGTAAAAACTACTAATTTATTCTTAGGTATTCGTAAATTAATATTTTTAAGATTATGTTCGGTTGCACCATTTATATTTATAAAAGAATACTTCATATTTAAAGTTTTTTTTACATGATCTAAATTAGAATATAGAATTAATTTAATAAGAATATATACAATGTAACTATATAATATGTTATAAAAATATTAATTAATTTTATTTTTAGGAATTGTAGATGGCAAATAGTTTAAATAAGGTGACATTAATAGGTAATATAGGAAGAGATCCAGAAGTCAGATCTTTTCAAAATGGAAGTAAGGTTTGTAATTTATCTTTAGCCACTAGTGAACGCTGGAAAGATAAAGAAACCAATGAACCAAAAGAGAAAACTGAATGGCACAGAATAGTAATTTTCAACGATAAATTAGTTGAGATAATCGAAAAATATATTCATAAGGGTTCTAAAGTATATGTAGAAGGTCAATTAGAAACTAGAAAATGGACTGATTCTTCTGGTACAGAAAAATACTCGACAGAAGTTGTTCTTAGGCCGTATAGAGGAGAGATTATATTTTTAGATTCTAAATCTGAAGTTGATGATTCATCTTCTAATGCAATTGAGGATGACTATGTAAGTAGTTCTAAAATTGAAAATGAATCCAGCAATAATAGCGTAGAAGAATTAGCATCAGATTTAGATGATGATATTCCATTCTAATTACACAAAATAAACGGTCAGTAGTTGCTCTCAAGCACAATATATAGTATAAATAGTATTATTATTATTCATCAGGAGTTCTACTTTGTCTGCAGAGGACGAAACCGAAAATTCAGACGGTAATTCCATAAATAACGGTATTGATTCTAGTCTTGATCAGGGTGGAATCCATCCAATAACTATTACCGCAGAAATGCGTAAATCTTATCTTGACTATGCGATGAGTGTTATAGTTAGTAGAGCTTTGCCGGACGTTAGAGATGGCTTGAAGCCTGTACATAGAAGAATACTCTATGCCATGAAGGAAGGAGGATATCATTGGAATCGACCTTATAGAAAATCTGCGAGGGTAGTTGGTGATGTAATGGGTAAATATCATCCTCATGGAGATAGTGCTATATATGATGCTATGGTGAGGATGGCACAGTCATTTTCGATGAGTTTAAAATTACTAGATGGTCAAGGAAATTTTGGTTCTATGGATGGAGATCCACCTGCAGCAATGAGATATACGGAAGTTAGAATGGATCAATCTGCTACTATGCTTTTAGATGATATAGATAAAAACACTATCGAATTTCAAGACAATTATGATAACTCTACGAGAGAACCTACGGTATTGCCTGCTAAATATCCTAATATGCTAGTTAATGGGGCTGGAGGCATTGCTGTAGGAATGGCTACAAATGTTCCACCTCATAATCTCGGGGAAGTTGTTGATGCATGTATTGCTTTAATAGACAATGAAAATTTGACTGATGAAGAATTAATAGGCTTAATTCCTGGTCCTGATTTTCCGACTGGCGGACTAATTATGGGAAAGTCTGGTATTAATTCTGCATTTCAAACGGGTCGTGGTTCAATAGCCATAAGAGGCAAAACATCTATCGAAACTACCAAAAAAGATAGAGAGTCTATAATAGTTGAAGAAATCCCTTATCAGGTGAATAAAGCAAGAATGGTTGAAACTATAGCAGATGCAGTAAAGGAAAAAAGAATAGAAGGAATTTCTGATCTTAGAGATGAATCGGATAGGAAGGGAGTAAGGGTAGTAATTGAATTAAAAAGAGATGCCACTGCTGAGGTAGTGCTCAATCAACTTTATAAGCATTCTCCTCTGCAAACATATTTTGGCGTTAATATGCTAGCTTTAAATAAGGGAAGACCTGAGCAATTAAGTACAAAAGATATACTAAATAGCTTTTTAGAATTTCGCGAAGAAGTTATTACAAAAAGGACTTTATTCGATTTAGAAAAAGCAAGAGAGAGGGCCAAAATTCTTGTAGGACTTGCCCTTGCCGTAGCAAACATTGACGAAGTTATCAGTTTAATAAAATCTTCGAAAGATGCAGATGAAGCAAAGATATTATTACTTAATAAATCTTGGTTAGCTAAAGATATTTCAGATTTAATAGATTTGATAGGAGATCCTTTTGATAAAATAGATGACAAGGGAATGTACAGACTATCTCAGATACAGGTCAAAGCTATATTAGAACTGAGATTGCAGAGACTTACAGGTCTTGAAAGAGAAAAGATTGTTCAAGAACTTGAGGAAATTGTAAAAAGTATAGTTGATTATTTAGAAGTGCTTCGTTCAAGAGAAAAATTATTAAAGATAATGAAAGATGAATTAATAGAGGTTAAGGATCAGTTTTCTGTGCCTCGCAGAAGTGAGATTGTTGACTATGAAATTAATCAAGATATTGAATCATTAATTGAAAAAGAAGATATGGTTGTGACTTTAACCAATACAGGTTACATAAAAAGAACTTCTTTAAGTACATATAGAGCACAAAAAAGAGGAGGAAAAGGCAGGGCTGCTATGTCAATTAAAGAGGAAGATTTTGTAAGACAAGTGTTTGTACTTAATACCCATGACCAAGTTCTATTTTTTACTTCTAAGGGAATAGTTTATCAACTTAAAGTGTATAGACTACCTGTAGGAGGACCTCAATCCAAAGGCAGACCTATAATAAATCTGCTTCCTTTAAAAGATGAAGAAAAAATTTCAACTATGATGCCTATGCCAACGGAAGAAGAAGAACAGCCAGATTTAATGTTTGCTACTAGATCAGGAAATGTAAGAAGAAATTCTCTTTCTGATTTTGCTAACATTAAATCTAACGGAAAAATAGCTATGAAACTTTTGGATGGAGATTCTTTAATTGGAGTAGTTCCATGTAAGAAAGATGATGATATTCTATTAGCTGCATCTTTAGGAAAATGTATGCGATTTAAATCGCACGATGTAAGATTATTTAAAGGACGCGGTTCAATAGGTGTAAGAGGTATACGGTTAAAAAAAGATGATTATGTAATTTCTATGTCGGTACTAAAACACACAGATCTAGACTTTGAAACTAGAGGATTATTTCTTAAAGCATCTAATTCAATTAAAAGAGGGGATAAACAAAATTTTATTGATGAAAATTTATATGAAAAAATTTCTAGTATTGAGCAGTTCATACTAACTATCGCAAAAAATGGTTATGGTAAAAGAACTTCTGCGTATGAATACAGAATTACTAATAGAGGAGGTCAAGGCATTATAAATATAGAAACTTCAGAACGTAACGGAACTGTAATTGATTCTTTTCCTGTAAAAAATGAAGAACAAATCATATTGGTAACTGATGCTGGAAGGATTATTAGGTCTCCGGTCAATGATATCCGAATTGCATCAAGAAATACTCAAGGTGTCACTTTGTTTAATGTTAATAAAGGAGAAAGTGTGGTATCAGTAACCCGTTTGTCCATAGATGAAAATACCGAAGGAGAAGAGGAAACGATCTATAATGATGTAGAAGTAAATACTAATAATGAAGTGGAAGAAAATACTAACGAAGAGGAGAATTGATCTTAATGACAGATCGAATATGTTTGTATCCAGGTTCATTTGATCCTATTACTAATGGGCATATGGACATAATAAGGCGATCTTTGAAGGTAGTAGATAATCTAATTGTTGGAATAGCTGTTAATGTTAGTAAGGCAGAGTATTTTAGCACAGAAGAGAGACTGCAAATAATAGAAGAAGATATTAAAAATATTGGCTTGTCCGATAGAATAAAAATTTACTCATTCGAATGATTATTAATGGATTATGCTAAAACTATTGGAGCTAATGT
>CAZNVN010000044.1:0-14448 GCA_964576635.1 uncultured Rhodospirillaceae bacterium | reverse complement strand
ATGTTTCTGCAAATACTGATGGAAATCTCATAAATACTAATCTTGAAGCAATTAGTTCTAATGCATGTATGGTTATACCCAAACCTCAACGTGAAAAATTTATTGATATTGAAACATCTAATTTACTTGGTAATGCTGTCCTTTACTATGAAGTTAATGATGTAAATGACTTAAAGAACAAGATTTTATATCTTTTAGATAGCCCAAGTAAAATTAAAAGTTTTAAAAACAAAATTTCTTCTACTAAATTAAAATTTATGAGAACTTGGGATCAAAGAGTAAATGAAGAAAAGAATATATTAGAAAACATTGTAACAAATAATTAGTGATTAAAATTTTATGTGTGGAATTTTTGGAATAATAGGACAAAGTCATAATAATTTGGCTTACATCAAAAGTCTCTCTAGGCATGCCAAAAGGAGAGGTCAAGACTCTAGTGGTATAATGATGTTTCAAGACGAATATTCAGTTCAAAGAGCTGATTTTGATATATCAAAACTTACTAAAGATTTAAGAATTAAGAACCCAGAAATATTTCTTGGGATTGGAAGATTAATTACAAATGATAACCAAGCAAAGCAACCCTTCCTGAGTGATGATATATGTGTTTTTCATAATGGAATAGTTGTTAATGATAATGAAGTTTTTGAAAAAGAAAAAATTAACCGGTTAAGTAATTTAGATACTGAAGTCTTTTATGCATTGGTGAAAAAATACTCTCAAGATATAGATTTAAAAAAATTTAAAGATATTTTTTTATCAAAATGTCAAGGAACGTTTTCAATAGCGATAGCTTTACCTAAATTAGGAAAATTAATTCTGTTCTCTAATCATGGGAGTTTATATTTAGGGCATAAGGACGATACAGTTATTTTTTCTTCAGAAAAAATTCATTTACTTGATCTAAATTGTCAAAATATTATCAATTTAGACAAGAGAATAGAAATATTAAAAATTCCAAAACTTAAAAATAAAACAATTTCAATACAGGATTATAAAATCAGAAGAAGGATACTTGTATCGAATAGAAAATTTTCATCTAGTAAAGAAAAGATTCTAGATAAAACTAAACCTCATGTAGTCAGATGCAGAAGATGTATTCTGCCACATACCTTTCCGTTTATAAATTTTAATCAAGACGGATTATGTAATTATTGTATAAATTATAAAAATAGAAGTGCTACAAAACCTAAGGAAGATTTGCTTAAAATATTAGAAACTTATAGAAAAAAAAGAGGGCCAGACTGCATTGTGCCCTTCTCTGGAGGTAGAGATAGTTCTTATGCTCTTCATTTAATTATAAATGAATTAAATATGAAGCCAATTACATATACTTATGACTGGGGAATGACCTCAGATATTGGACGAAGAAATATAAGCAGAGTATGTTCAAAATTAGGAATTGAAAATATTATTGTTTCAGCAGATATTCAAAAAAAAAGGAATAATATTAGAAAGAATATTAATGCTTGGCTTAAAAATCCTCATCTAGGAATGGTAAATATTTTTACTGCTGGAGATAAACATTTTTACAAATATATTGAGGATATTAAAAAAGA
Source organism: uncultured Rhodospirillaceae bacterium (assembly GCA_964576635.1). GTDB lineage: Bacteria > Pseudomonadota > Alphaproteobacteria > TMED109 > TMED109. The sequence goes on along the minus strand of CAZNVN010000044.1, from coordinate 12,889 downwards.
AACAAATATTAACCTTAACTTGTGGGGATACAGCCCATTTGAAGTTACACATTTTAAATCTGGTTTTTTAGGTTTTCCTCCTGACTTTGAGACAGAAAGAACCTACACTTATGGTGCGATGAAACAATTAAGATATCAATTCTTACGTTTTAAAACTATGCTTCAGAACCCAGCGTATTTTAATTCCTCTTTATGGGACTCATTATCAGGAGAGTATTATCGTAGTTTTAAAAAGAAAGAAGATTATTATTACATTTACGATTATTTGCTATGGGATGAAAATTTAATAGAAGAAACATTAATAAATGAATATAACTGGGAGTTGGCTGCAGATACTAGTACCACCTGGAGAATCGGTGATGGAACTGCTGGATTTTATAACTATATATATTATATAATAGCTGGTTTTACAGAGCATGATACATTCAGAAGTAACCAAGTGAGAGAAGGAGTAATAACTAGAAGTAAAGCACTAGAGTTAGTAGAGGAAGAAAATAAACCAAGGTATGAAAATATAGCAGAATATCTTGAAATGTTAGATTTAGATTTTAAAACTGTAATAGATAGAATTAATTCTGTACCAAGATTATGGCACCAAAATCCTATGTAAAACTAAATTATTGTTTTTTTCTTGCACTAGTAGAGGAGGAAAATAAACCAAGGTATAAAAATATTGATATGTATGTACAATTAATTGGCTTAGATTTTGAAGAGTCATAAGAAAAATTAACTCAATACCTAAAATTTGGCATAAAAATTGATAAATAATTATATTTTTACAGTGACTGCGGGTAGAAGTGGGCAAGCAACTTTATATTATATTTTGCAAAAATATTCTCAAGGATGCTTAAGTGCATTTGAAGCGCCTAATATAAATACTAAATTACCTGGTTTTTTAGGAGACTTAGAAAAAAGAATTAGGAGAAATTTTATTGAAACCAATGAACTGTTAGGAAGAGGCAAAATTTTAACTGCTTTTAATGAATCCCAAAATGATTATATAGAAAAAATTGTACAAAAGAGATTAATAAAAATAAATAAACAGTCTTCAAAAACTCATGAAAATACATATTTTGATATAAGTAAATTTTATGCAAGAGGACTTCATATGGGTTTCAATAAAATTTTAGATGAATTTTCTTTAGTATTTTTAGTAAGGGACCCTTTATTAAATATGAGAAGTTATCTTAACAGAAATAAAAATTTCTTCTTAGACAATTCAATACCTGAAGCAAAAAATAACATATTAAGGATGAATAGTAAAAATTTTAGTAAGGGGGAGTTTTATTTATGGTCATGGTCAGAAATTTTACTAAGATATAAAAGAATGTCTGAATGTAGAAAAGTTAAGAAAGCGATAGTTATAAAAAATGATGATCTTATGCATCCCAATAAAATTTCCAAAATTCTTGATACATTAAATATTCAACATAGAAAAATATGTAAAATTGAAAAAAAAAATACAAATGAAGAGAAGGGTTTGTTAGCTACTAAAGTTTATAAAGAAGATGTTTTGATATTCAAAAGATTTATATCAAGAATACCTTCAAAATACATAAATGATTTAAAATATATGCAAGAATCATTAAAAATTCACAAAAAAAATATTGAGAAATATCAAAATAATTAAATTACATTTGACAATAGACAATAAAATCAAAAAATATGAACCAAAAATAAACTATGTTTTAGATTTAATGTCTTTGAATTATGTTCTAGATTAAAGCTGGATCATGTTATAATAACTTTTAAGTGTTTGGATTACTAAATATAAAAAAATGAAATTAATAAAAGAAAAAATTCTTGAAGAATATTTTAATAATCTCAAAAAGAGTAACAATAATTTAGTAATTGATATAGATGGAGTTATAGCTACTTTAGTTCCTGATGGTAATTATAGTAATGCAAGCCCTATGAAAAAGAATATAAATTACATCAATAAATTAAAAAAGGCTGGCATAAGTATAGTTTTATTTACTGCTAGAGGGTCAATGTCAGGAAAAAATTGGAAAATTACAACTAAAAACCAATTAAAAGAATGGGGAGTTTTGTACGATAAATTGCTTTTTGGTAAACCTTCTGGGGATCTTTATATAGATGATAAGGCAGCGACACCAACTGCATTAAGTATTTTAGCTAGAAAGGTTAGAAATTAAAAATTTACTTTTATTAAAGGTAGTATAATGAAACTATTTGGAAAAGATTTAGATAAAGATGTACCTATAATAGCAGAAATTGGGGTAAATCATGAAGGTTCTATTGAAGATGCATTGAATTTAATTACTTTGGCATATAAAAGTGGGGCCGATGCGGTAAAATTTCAAAGTTATACTCCCGAAAGATATATTTCAAATAATGATAAAGATAGGTATAGTAGAGTTAAAAAGTTTCATATTAATCAAGAAGATCATATTAAACTAATTAATCATGCAAAAAAAATAGGTATAAATTTTTTTTCTACTCCAGTTACAGAGGATTGGCTCCCTTTTTTATCTAAAAATACTTCTGCAATTAAGATAGCTAGTGGTGATATAACTTTTGAACCCATAATTAAAGAGGCAGCAAAAACAAATTTACCAGTAATATTGTCTACCGGAGCTTCTAATATAAATGAAATAAATAAGGCTATTTCCTGGTTTAAAGAATCATCTGAAGATAAAGAAATATCTAACAGATTAATTTTAATGCATTGTGTATCTCTTTATCCGACCCCCTTAGAAAAGGCAAATTTAAATTCTATAAAATTTTTGAAAGATCATACTGGTTTGAAAGTGGGCTACTCTAATCATGTGGAAGGCATAATAGCGCCCTCACTAGCCATAGGGTTGGGTGCAGATTTAATAGAAGTGCATTTTACTGATAGTAGAGAAAATAAAGTATTTCATGATCACTTTTTATCTCTCAATCCTAAGGAGTTAAGCGAATTAACTAAAACGGCACCTTTAATTAAAAAGTCTATGGGTAAGTATGATAAATTTTGTAATGAAGAAGAAAAAGATAATTTGTCTGCTATTAGAAAAGGGATAATTGCTGCAAATAATATCAAAGCTGGGCAGATTATAGAAAGCAAGAATATCATGTACGCTAGGCCATCTAAATTTATTCCTGCGAGTGATTTTAAAAAATTATTAGGTCAAAAAGCTATAAAAAATATTAAAAAAGGAACTTCGATAAAATTAGATATGTTGGAATAATTAAAAACTTAATTATACCCTGTCATATATTATTTTATGGTGTATGTATATTTTGTAATTTATGAAATGGAATAAGTAATGATTATACTAGGCATATCTGATAGTCATGAAGCACATGCGTGTATAGTGAAATCTGGTAAAATTATTTCAGCGGCCGCAGAAGAGAGGTTTTCAAGAATTAAATCAGATTGCGGTTATCCATCAAAAGCCATAGATGCAGTTATCAAGGAATCAGGTGTAAATCATAGTAAGATTGATTTGGTTGTATTTGCAGGAATAAAAGCCGGCTTATTCTATACTATAACCAAACCCGTAGCTTTATTTAATATTGAAGATTGGATATATCAAAATGAAAACTATTGGAAGCCAAAATTAATCGAAAAGAAATCATTATCTAGCTTGCAGGATTTTGAATTATTTGAGCATAAAATTGAAAATATAAACGATAATCCTTATTATGGATTTGTTGAAGAAATAAGAAAAAATCCGTCTCTCGATTACTGTGAAATTTTAAACAAGTATAGAAAAAAGGCCATAGTTGATCAAATCAATATAGAAGAAGAAAAGATCATTTTCATCAGACATGAAGAATGTCATCAGTATTACGGATATTTTTCTCAGGTTAATTTTAAGTCTAGTGTATTAATTTTTACTATAGAAGGAGGAGGAGATGATAGTTCAGCAACTATTTCTATAGCTCAGAATAACTCTATTATAGAAAAATATAGAACTAATAGAGCTATGTTAGGTCGATTGTACAGATATGTGACACTGTTGTTAGGCATGAAGCCATGCCAGCATGAGTACAAGGTTATGGGTTTGGCTCCATATGGGACTGAGTATCATGGAAAGAAAAGTTTGGAGCATTTTAGAAAATTTGATGAAGTCAAAGGAAGTGAATTGATCAATAGAGATATTTATGATGATGTGTATTATTCTTCAAAAAAAGCATTGGAAGGTCAAAGGTTTGATGGAATAGCATGGGGTGTACAAACATATTTAGAAGAAACATTAAAAAAATGGGTATTAAACAATATAAAAAAATATAATATAAAAGATGTAGTCTTATCTGGAGGAGTTGCTCAAAATATTAAAGCACTACAAGTTTTGAAAAAAAATCATAAAATAAATTCTGTATGGGCAGGACCTATTTCGGGCGATGGTTCTTTAGCAATTGGAGCTGCTTGGTCAGCTGTTAAGAATTATTCAAATGATATTATACTAGGATTAGAAACTATTTATCTTGGAACAGAAATTTCTCGCAAATCCTCTGATGTGGAAGTTTCTAAGATTTCAAAAAAATTTAAAATTTTGGATAAGTATAGCGCAAAGGATGTAGCAAAGTGGATTTTTTCAGGATTAATTATAGCTAGATGTGAAGGTAAAATGGAATTTGGTCAGCGGGCATTAGGTAATAGGTCTATTTTAGCAGACCCAAGAAAATTTGATACAGTTCATAGGATAAATAAAAAAATAAAATTTAGGGATTTTTGGATGCCTTTTACTCCTACAATTTGTTTTGAAGATTGCAACAGATATTTGAAAAATGATAAAAATATTTATTCTCCTTGGATGACTATGGCATTTGATTTGCAGGAAGGTTTAGCAGATTTACTACCCGCAGTAGTACATCCTGCTGATAAAACTTGCAGACCTCAAATGCTCAAAAAAGAAGATAACCCTGGCTACTATAGTATAATTAAAGAGTTTGAAAAATTATCGGGTCATCCAGTACTACTAAATACCTCTTTTAACTTACATGGTGATGCAATTGTTGAGTCTGCTGATCAAGCTATAGAAACTTTTGAAAAGTCAGATATTGATATATTATTATTGGGTGGCAAAGCAATAATTAGAAACTCTGAAGTTTAGAAGCTATGTGTGGAATATCTGGGATTATAGGCCAAATAGACAATAGCAAAAAAAATATTTTAAAAGATATGCTTATTAGCCAGGCTCATAGAGGGCCCGATGGACATAGGATACTTATAACTAAAAGTTCTTTATTAGGTTTCTCTCGCTTAAAAATTATTGATTTTAATAATAGGTCTATGCAACCTATGGTAAGTGAAGATAAAAAACATGTTTTGTTATTTAATGGAGAAATTTATAATTATAAGAGCTTAAAAAATAAAATAGGAAATAGTTATAATTTTAGGACGAGCTCAGATACTGAAGTATTATTAGCAGTATTGATTTTATATGGAATAAAAGGCTTAAAATATATAAATGGAATGTTTGCTTTTTGTTATTATGATGTTCAAAATGAAATATACACTTTAGTTAGAGATAGATTTGGACAAAAACCACTCTATTTTGCAGAAAACAATAATAATTTTTATTTTGCTAGTGAGATTAAAAGTTTATTAGCTGGTGGAATTTGTAATAAAGCTAATTTTAAGAATGTAGCAAGCTATTTATATGATGGTCATGTAGACTGCACTAATGAAACGTTTTTTAAAGAAATTAGGCAAGTTAATCCAGGAAGTTTTATACAGGTTAAAAATGCAAAAATTATATTATCAAAAAAATGGTATAATATAGAAACAATTAGATTTAAAGATGATCAAAAAGTTAATAGTGAAAATATAAAATATGTAGATCATTTATTATCTAAAGTATGTGAAGAGCATTTAAATTCAGATACCCCTATTGGTGTTGCTTTATCAGGGGGACTAGATTCTTCCTCAATGCTTGCTTCTATGCAAAAAAATAAAAGTAATTTAAGTAATACATGTTTTTCTGTTGATTATGAAAAAGGTGTAAGTGAAAAAAAATGGATTAGAAGTGCAGCAAAATATTTTGATAAAAAAAGCATTGTATCTACCTATAAAGTTAAAGCATTTCTAAATGATTTTGATAAAATGATTTATTCACATGAAGGACCTTTAGGTGGTCTTGCAAATTGTGCAATGGAAAATTTATATAAGAAAGTTAATCAAGCAAATATTAAAGTACTTTTGGATGGAACTGGACTTGACGAAGCTTTTGGTGGTTATAGAATTCATCACTTAATTTATATAAATAGATTATTACAAAATAATGATGAGACATATTCTATTAATAAGGATTGTTATTGTGATAAATGGAAAATAAATGAAGAAGAATTTTTAAAAGAAATAAATAATTTAAAAAAACAATTTAATGTTGTCCAGGATGGTACTTCCTTTAATCAAAATATTTATTCAACAGACTTTTTTGAATCAATGCGTGATACACATACTCACAAGAAAATTGATAATTTAGCAGACGTTAGAGATCATCTTATTAATTACTTATTATGTTCAAAAATACCTAAAAATACTAGAATTAAGGATAGACAAAGCATGTCTTATTCCATTGAATTAAGAATGCCTTTCTTAGATCATAGACTTATTGAATTGGGATTATCTTTGGAAGAAGAATCTTATTTCAAAGGAGGACTCACCAAAAGTATTATTAGAAATGTAATGCAAAACAAATTGCCAAATACTATAAGACTAAGTCAAAAAAGGAGTATTCAAGCCCCCCAAGCTGAATGGTTAAGTACTCCTGCAGTTTCAGGCATGGTTTTAGATATAATTAATTCTAATGCCTTTAAAGAACGAGGTATTTTTAATTTTAAAAAAATTTACAGTGCATTTAATGATTTTTTAAAATATGGAGCTCCCAATACTTTTCATATATGGCAATGGATAAATATTGAGAAATTTTTTCAGATTTTTATTGATCGTCCTTTTAAGAAAGAGTTTAGTAAATTGAAGATAGAATTTATAGAATTAAAATAGTATAGTTAATCTAGTTTAAATTTATCTTTGTAATCTATTAATAAGTTTGGATTTTGTTTTTCCTTTTTAATTATATAATTACCAATTACTAACATATCCATTTCTGTACCCATTAAACATCTAAAAGCATCTTTAGGAAAACAGACTATAGGTTCTCCTCTAATATTAAAAGATGTATTAACTAATATTGGACAATTAGTTTCTTCATTAAATTTTTCTAATAATTTATAAAATAATGGGTTCTGTTTTTTTCCAACAGTTTGTATTCTAGCGGAATAATCTACATGAGTAACTGCAGGTATTATAGATCTTTTAATCTTTAATTTATCAAATCCTTGTAGTTTTTTTTCATCTTCCTCAATATTTTCTAATAAGGTATCTTTTAAATTAGCTACTAAAAGCATGTAGGGGCTATTAGTTTTAATTTTAAACCAATTTTGTACATATTCTTCTAAAACGGAAGGTGCAAAAGGTCTAAAACTCTCTCTATATTTAATTTTAAGATTTAATTCTTTTTGTATTTTTGTGGAACGGGGGTCGGCTATAATTGATCTATTTCCTAAAGCTCTCGGACCAAATTCCATTTTACCTTGAAACCAACCTATTATTTTCCCGGTGTTAATTGCTTTTACAGTTTCTTTTATAATTTCTTTTTTATTAAAAAATTCAATATTTGCACCTAAATTATTTAGTTCTTTTTCGATTTCTTTATTTTTATAATCAAGTCCTAAATAACTATATTTCATTAAATCATTTTTATTTCTTTTAGGAACATATTTTTCTTGGGATAATTTATTCCATATATACAAGGCTGCGCCTAAAGCTCCACCAGCATCACCTGCAGCAGGTTGTACCCATATTTTTTCAAATATATTTTCTTTAATTATCTTGCCATTAGCAACACAATTGAGAGCAACCCCGCCTGCCATACATAAATTTTTATTATTAGTTTCTTTAGCTATATATTTAGCTATTTTTAATACTATATTCTCAAGCACTACCTGGATGGAAGCGGCAATATCCATAGTATGTTGAGTAATATTTTCATTTTCCTTTCTTGCGGTTTTTCCAAAAAGTTCATTAAACTTATTATTAGTCATTTTAAGCCCAGTATGGTAACTAAAATAATCTAAGTTTAGCCTGAATGAGCCATCATCTTTAATGTCTAATAAATTATTCATTATTTTATCTACATATTTTGCTTCACCATATGGAGCAAGACCCATTAATTTATATTCTCCAGAATTAACTTTAAAACCAGTATAATAAGTGAAAGCTGAATACAATAATCCTAAGGAATGAGGAAAGTATATTTCTTTAGTTATATTTAATTTTTTTTTATCACCAATACCTTTTGTGGTAGTAGCCCATTCTCCTACGCCATCTATAGTTAAAATTGCAGATTTATCAAATGGTGAAGGATAAAATGCTGAAGCTGCATGACTAATATGATGCTCAGTAAATAAAAGTTTATCTTTAATATCATGTTTAACTCCTAATTTAGTCAACGAGTTAAGTATAATATTTTTTTGAAATATTTTTGTTTTGAGCCATAAGGGCATTGCACTTTTAAAGCTTTTAAAACCTTTGGGAAAATATTCTGTATAAGTATCAAATAATCTTTTAAATTTTAATAATGGTTTTTCATAAAAACAAAAGTAATCAATTTGATTAATATCGATATTAGTATATTTTAAACAATGGCTTATTGCATTAGAAGGAAAGTTAGAATCATGTTTTATTCTAGTGAACCTTTCTTCCTGTGCTGCAAATATTATGTTGCCATTTTTTATTAAAGCTACTGCACTATCATGGTAAAAAGCTGAAATACCTAAAATTAGCAAATTATTCTCCTGTAAAGATATCCAAATATTATTATATAAATATATGATGATCCGGGTTAAATAAATTTTTAGTATTGCTTATATATATTATCTTTATTAACCTTATTTTTCCAATAGCTAGGCAGGTTGATTTCATACTTTTTATCAATTTTATTAATTTTAAAAATTTTTTTTAACAGCCCAAATATAAAAATAAAACCATAAAATATAATAGCTAAAACAACAAAACTTAATATTTTTTTAAGCAAGGTTATACATGTCCCATATTCATTATAATTCTTTTATATATATATTTATATATGGTGATAAAGTATTTTAATAAAGCTTTTTATAAAGAAGAGGGTTAAGTTTAATGAATATTTTTGTTATCAATTATTTGATTTTATTTTTTTTTATAATTTTAATATTCATTATTTCTATTCTTATTGTACTTGAGATCTTAATGAGATTTATTAAATTTCTTAAATATAAATTTTATTTTAAAAGAGTAATCAGGCAAGATTTTCTTGATTCCAGATATCATCCTTACATAAACTGGACTGATAAATGGGATAAACCAATGTTTAAGTATGTGCCCATGGGTATACGCATTTTTAATAATAATAATCCAGTAAAAAACGTAAAAAATAATAGCTTAGGCTTTAGATGTGAAGAATTTTCTGAGTATTTTAATAAAGATACATATAAAATTTTTATTGTAGGCGGATCAGCCGGGTGGGGTTTTGGAGCCTCTGATAATAGTCATACTATTAGTGGTTATTTAGAAGATATAATCAACAATTCACCTAAACTCTTAAAAGATTATAGGGGTTGTCAGGTTATTAATTTATGCCAAGTAAATCAAACACAAACTCAGGATATTCAAACTTTGACATGGCTGCTTCCTAAAATAAGACCGAATATAGTGATTCATTATGGAGGGTGGAACGAATTAGTAGGCTCAATAACAATGGATGAAGATATAATAAAAGAATATGATATTTTTCCTATGGGAGAGTTAGTTGGATGGTCACCTTTGCAAGCAGGTAAAAATATGAGGAATACTTTTTTTAAAATTATGCATTTAAAATTAAGAAAATATATTTTATTATATAATTATATAATAAATAAATTTGTAGTACAGCAGTCAATGTTTAAAAGAACTGTAAAAGAAAATCAGGAAGTTGTTCAAAATTTATTTATTTCTAATATGGAGAGAATTAATACAATATCAAATGCATATGGAGCAAAATATTTACAAGTATGTCAACCTCATATGTATAAAAAAAAATATTTAACAAAAATAGAACAAAAAGCTATAGAATTGTGGAACATTCACAGACCTATGTTAGGTGGAATGGAAAATGCAAAATATTTAGAATCTAATAGTTTATATAAAAAAATAATAGAGAGAGTTTCTAACAAACAAATATATGGTGAGATATTAAATCTTGAAGATATTTTTGAAGAAGAGAAAGGTGAACGCTATTTTTCCTTGGCACATTGTCAAGATAGCGGTTATAAAGAAATTGCAGAAAAAATTTATAATACTTTGAAAGATAAATATTTATAACTTTTGTAATAATTTTTAATTAAGTAAGATGTTTGTATATGTTTAAATTTATAAAAAATCTTTGGTCTTTTTTAATAAAAAACCCTAATAAAAAATAAGTGATAAAAAAAAAATCACAAACTGATGATATATATCCAATTTTTTAGTACTTTATTGTAGTAATTCTTAAGTATCAAATACGTTAAATTATTAAAAATTAATAATAAAAATAAAATTAATTTAATTAGACATATATAAAATCTAAGAATATGTTTTTTTCTTTCTAAACTTGATAAATATTGTAATGAGAACATAAATTATTTTATATTATATTTAGGGAGATTTTTATAGGTGATAGCAAATAAAAAAATAATAAATCATACAAATTTACATTCTTTTGATAAAAATTTTACAAAAGATTTAAGTAAAAAACTAATAGAGCACAATTTTACATCTGATTATCTTCTTAAAATATTTGGTAAAGAGGTTACAAGGCATATAAATATTAGTAATTTAGAAATTGCCTATTTAAGGAGGCAAATTTTATATAAAAATAAAAAGTTAAGGTCACTAGTAGACTTATTTTTACTTAAAATGATAGTTTCTTTTAACGATATAGAAACTATTTTGGGAAAAGACGTATTATCATTATTATTAGAGAATGATATACTTATGCAGGTTGATAAAAATAATATATTTTCTAATTTATGCATAACTCCAATAGCTTCAAAATACTTTATTAATGATGCTGATTTATTTACAGAAGATAGAGGTCACGTAATTCAAATTGTAATGGAGCAACCGTATTTAATTAAAGCAGTGAAATTATTTTCTTCTAGTAAACTGAAAGAAAATAAAGGAAACATTCTTGATTTATGCACAGGAAGCGGTGTTATAGGACAAGCAATTTTTCCAAAAGGTTGGAACCTTACGGGAGTAGATATAAACCCAAGGGCAATATCTTATGCAAAGTTTAATGCTTCATTAAATAATTTAGAAGCTACTTATAAAATATTAAACGTCGTTACAGATAAAAATAATGGAGAATATGATATTATAACTGCCAACCCTCCTTATAATTCTCTTGTACAAAATAGTGATAATGATAATCCTGAAGATATAACTCTTCATTCAGGAGTTACTGGAAATATAGTACCAGATGCATGTACATTATACGCTAAAAACACCTTGAAAGATGGAGGTTATTTTTTTATGTGTGGGATCATGCTTTTTAATGATTTAATACCTGCTAATGAGTCTATTAAGACTCTAGCTAAAGAGGGAACAGTTCTTGTTGTTCATAAAGCTATTAGTAAAGTAAATTCTTGGGAAGGAATGAGGTTATTACATAATGCACAACCAAACTTTGATAAAATAATAGAAGGTGAGTTTGATAAAATATATGAAGAAAATGATGGGTTTACTGATGTAGGTTGGGCAATTATAATTTATAGAAAAGGTGGGAAAAAAGGAATATTTTCAGTCTATAATCATTCAACAGATGCTATTTTATTCTCTGAGGAATGTATAGATAAATGTAAAAATATACTTTCTTAGAACCATATTTTAAATAATAAATTACACTAAAGTAATAATTATTATAGGTATTCAAAATATTTTTCTGCTTTTAGTTAAATAGGTTTGTTAAAATTATTCAACGAATGTAGTATTATACATAAATATTCGTAATCTTTGTAAAATAATTTACTAACTTATAAATATAAAAAGAATAAATATAAGAAATGAAGAGGGCTTTAAAAATAGGAATAATTGGTTTAGGTGTTGGAGAATCTCACTTAAAATCTTATCAAAAAATTCCTGCTGTTGAAGTTGTCTCAGTTTGTGACATTGACCCTAAACGACTTAGTTATATAGCGGATAAATATGATGTAAGAGGAAGATATTTAGATAGTAAAAAGATCACAGAAGATCCTAATATTGATATAGTTTCTATATGTTCTTATGATAATTTTCATGCTGAACAATTATTGTCTGCTTTTAGGAATAGTAAGCACGTAATGATAGAAAAACCCGTTGTTTTATTTAAAGAAGAGGCAGAAAAAGTAATAAGAGCATGGAAGGATAGTAGCTGTAAAATAACCTCTAACTTAATTTTACGCCAATCACCGAGATTTAAAAATCTTAAAGAGATGATTGAACTAGGTAAATTTGGAGATATCTATCATATAGAAGGGGACTATCTTCACAATATTTTACATAAAATTACTTTCTACTGTACAGTCTATGGAGGGGGCATTCACTTAATTGATCTTATGAGATGGTTAATGAATGATGAAGTTAAAGAAGTTTGTTCAATGGGTAATAACCTATTGACTAAGAATTCAAGTTATAACTATCCTGAGGCAATGACTTCACTTTTAAAATTTAATGGAGGAGCTACGGGAAAAAATACTACGACTTTTGGGCCTAAAAGAACCAAATTTCATTCACTAAATATATATGGAACAAAGAAATCTTATGTCAATAGTAGAGGTAAAGGAGAGTTTTATTCTGGAGATGATAATAAAGATTTTGAATTAGATTCTTCTATAT
>CAZNVN010000043.1:0-14703 GCA_964576635.1 uncultured Rhodospirillaceae bacterium | reverse complement strand
AATATTATGTAGAAGACAAAAAAACAATCCTCTTTTTGTTGGAGAACCTGGAGTCGGAAAAACAGCTATAGCAGAGGGACTTGCTAGAAAAGTTGTTAAAAATGAAACTCCAAAAATTTTAAATAATGCAATTATCTATAGTCTTGATATGGGCGTACTACTTGCTGGAACTAGGTATAGAGGAGATTTTGAAGAAAGACTAAAAGCTATTTTAAGGGAAGTGGCTGAAAGCAAGCAAGCTATATTATTTATAGATGAAATTCATACAGTAGTGGGAGCAGGTGCTACGAGTGGTGGATCAATGGATGCATCTAATTTATTGAAACCTGCCTTAGCTTCTGGAAAACTTAAATGTATGGGCTCGACTACATATAAAGAATTCAGAAATCATTTTGAAAAGGATAGAGCACTTGTAAGAAGGTTTCAAAAGATCGACATAGGAGAGCCATCAAAACGTGATGCTATAAAGATATTAGAGGGTCTAAAATCTTATTATGAGAAATATCATAATATAAAATATACTAATGCAGCTATTAAAGCTGCAGTTGAACTTAGTATTAGATATATTAATGACAAAAAATTACCGGATAAAGCTATAGATGTAATAGATGAACTTGGAGCCTCTCAAAGGCTCCTACCAGAGTATAAAAGAAAAAAAGTTTTAGGTGTAACGGATTTAGAAATGATTATAGCTAGAATGGCTCGAATCCCTCCTAAAAGAGTTAGCAGTAATGATAAAAAACAATTAGCTAATCTTGAGAGGGATCTAAAACTAGTAGTTTATGGGCAGGATGAGGCTATTGCACATTTATCTGATGCTATAAAATTATCAAGGTCAGGATTGAGAGAGATTGAAAAACCAATTGGTAGTTATTTGTTTTCGGGCCCTACAGGAGTAGGAAAAACAGAGGTTTCTAGGCAGTTGGCGAGGCATTTAGGAGTTGAGCTATTACGTTTTGATATGTCAGAATATATGGAAAGGCACTCTGTTTCTAGATTAATAGGAGCTCCTCCAGGATATGTTGGATTTGACCAGGGTGGTTTGCTTACAGATCAAGTAGATCAGCACCCACATTCAGTCCTTCTTCTCGATGAAATAGAAAAAGCACATCCTGATTTATTTAATATTTTATTACAAATAATGGATTATGGAAAACTAACTGATCATAATGGAAAAAGTATAGATTTTAGAAACGTAGTAGTTATTATGACTACTAATGCTGGAGCGGCTGAATTAGCAAAGATGCCTATTGGTTTTTCTCGAGATTATGAGGAAGGAGATGATAGCGAGGCCATCAAAAAAATGTTTACTCCTGAGTTCAGAAATAGGCTAGACGCAATAGTTAAATTTTCTCAACTCAAACCTGAAATTATGGAAAAAATTGTCGAAAAATTTGTTGATCTTTTAGAAGGACAATTAGCTGATAAAGGGGTGACTATTGAATTAAGTAATTCTGCAAAAACATGGTTTGCAAAAAAGGGTTTTGAGCCAGCATATGGAGCAAGGCCGTTGGCGCGTGTAATTCAAGAAAACCTAAAAAAACCCTTAGCTGAAGAGTTATTATTTGGAGAATTAATTGAAGGAGGACATATTAGAGTGGATGTTAACAACAAAAAAATAGTGTTAGCAAAAGCTAAGCCCACAAAATTAAAAAAAAGAAAAAAAATCAAAACATAATTAGCTTATTTGTTTCTATAAGGCGAATGTGATTTTTTTATTAATTTAATATCTCTGTTGATGATAGAACTTTCTTCAATCAAAAATTTATTTACAGCCTCTTTAAAGTCAGCATTTTTGATAAAATGAGAGCTATGAATTTGAACAGGTAGGTACCCCCTTTGTACTTTATGAAAACCTTGTGCCCCACCTTCAACATATTTAATCTTGTTTCTTATTGCCCAATCTATAGCTTGATAATAACAAAGTTCAAAATGTAAGTATTTGATATCCTTAAGTGATCCCCAATATCTTCCAAATAGAGTATTATAGCCAATTATATGTAAGGCGCCTGCAATTATATTTCCGTTTTCTTTGGCTAGAATAAGAAGAATTTTATCTTTAATTTTTTTTGCAATTAGATCAAAAAACTCTCTATTGAGATAAGCATTCCCCCATTTTTTTTCTGTTGTGTTCTGGTAAAAAAGAAACATGTGATCCCAATCGCTATCAGATATTTCGTTACCAGTTTTTTGTAAGATTTTAATATTAGAATTTTTAATATATTCTCTTTCTTTATTGATAGATTTTCTTTTTCTAGAACTTAAAGAGGTCAAAAATTGATCAAAATCAAGATATTTGTTATTTATCCAATGGTATTGCTCTCCTATTCTATGCAAAAACCCTATTTCTGATAGTGTCTCCGCTTCATTACTGGTACAAAAAGTGATATGTGCAGAGGATAAATTAAATGTTTTAGTCTTGTCTTCAATAATTTTTCCAAAAGATCTTATTATATCCTTTTGTTTGAATTGATTACATTTATTGTTAATAAGTATTCTATTTCCAGTTACAGGAGAAAATGGAATACTAACTTGTAGTTTGGGGTAATATTGACCACCAGCACTTTCATATGAATATGCCCAATTATGATCAAAAACATATTCTCCCTGACTGTGTAGTTTTATATATAGTGGTGCCACTGCAATTATATTATTATTATACTCCATACTAATATGTTGTGGAATCCAGCCTTTATTCTGTCCTACTGATCCTGACTCTTCTAAACACCAAAGAAAATCATATTCTAAAAAAGGATTATTTTTTCCTGAACATTCTTCCCATTTGCTTTTTGAAATAGAAACAATATTTTTATGAGTTTTAAATTTGAACATATAAATTATTGAATTATTTCAAAAACACCATCTACTTCTACCGGAACATTTCTAGGTAAATTATTAGTACCAACAGCAAATCGTGCATGCTTTCCAATTTCTCCAAAAACTTCAATCATGAGATCTGAGGCCCCATTAGCAACTTCTGGTTGTTGGTTAAAATTTTCTACGCATGAAACAAATATACCTAGTTTAACACATTTCTTTACTCTAGAAAGGTCTCCTTCTAGAGTATTCTTCAGGACGGCTATGATATTTAGAGCACATAGGCGCGCTACTTCTTTAGCTTTAGAAACGTCTAGATCTTTTCCTACTTTTCCTGTGTATATTATTTTTCCATCTTGAAAAGGAATTTGTCCTGCAACGAATGCTAGATTACCTGAAATTATGCAAGGGACATAATTAGCAGCTGGGACTGGAGCAGTAGGAATTATAATTCTCAAAGATTCAAGTTTTTTTTCAATTGTATTCATTTTAAATCCTTTCTCTTATTTTCAAAAATAATATAACTAAACATATACTTTATTTAATACTAACGACTATAATTTATAACATTAATAGGAGCTATGATTGTTTAAAATTATTAATTATCTACTAGTTACAATTTATATACTGTTTTCAACTTTTTTTAATCATTTAAAGGCTGAGAGTCTGTTTAGAAGTCATGAAGCCACTTATGAGCTAGTGTTAAATAATGTAACTAGAGCAGGGCAAATTCATAGTGTAAGTGGAAAAATGCATGTTGACGTTAGAAAAGGTTGTGATGGGTGGGCTTTTAATCAATATACTACACTAGACATTACGGACAGATTGGGAAATCAAAATAGAAGTGAATTCAGGTATTCTACGTGGGAATCTATGGATCATAAAAAATTTAGATTTTTTTCTAGGAGTAGTCTGGATGGAAAAGAAATGTCTAATGTAGAAGGTCATGCCTTTATACAAAAAGATTTTGGAAAAATTATTTTTAGTGTTCCTATAAAAAAAGAATTAGAAATAAGTTCTAAAACAATGTTTCCTATGAATCACTTCTTTTTATTAATGAAAGAACTACCAAAAAATGATTTTTTATATAGAGAGATTGTTTTTACTGGGGAAAATGAAGATTCTTTAAATTTGGTAAGTACTTTCACAAATTATATCCAAAATCATGAAAAAAATAATAAATTTATAAAAATTAGGTCCGCCTATTTTTCTTTAGTAGATTTATCTGAGGAACCTGAAACTGAGATAGAATTAATAGTTTATGAAAATGGTTTAGTAAAATCGGTAATTTTTGATTACATAGATTATGAGATAAAAGGAGTTTTATTAAAACATAAATATATTCTTGATCTTAAATGCTAAATATTACTTAAAATTATTTCTTTAATTTGTTTCCAATCATTAGTATTATAATCACTTTCATTAACTTGGGGCAAAATTTTTAATAATTTTGGATTTTGTAAAAAGTGTATTTTAAAGATGTTTTTTGTTTTGTATGCAACAGATGCTATCTGATTAGGAGAGTCATCTATAAAAAATACTGAATTATCTGTTTTATTTTCTAATTCAGCACATACCTCCCCCTTTCCTCCATTGTTTACAATAACATCGTAAAACATCCCGTTATTTTCTAGAGCTTTAACTCTGTTGGTGACGTATTCATTTGGCATATTAGTAAGTATTACAATGCTTATTTTTTAGCTTAATTCTTCAAGAGTTATTTTACTATCTTTTATTAGTTTTTGAGTATAAGTATGCTTTTTAAAAAAATTATCAATAAATAAAGAAATTTTTTTGCTTTCTAAAGCTTTGTTATTCTTTATTTCCTTTATATTGCCATTTAGTTTAAAAGATTCATAAGAGAAATATAAATTATTCGAACGAAGAAAATTCTCAAAAGTGTTCATAAACTCAAATATTACCTCATCTGCATCACAAATTAGCAGAGGGAGATTAGGATTAATTTTTATATTTCTAGTATTAGTTAGCACCTGGAGCTATTCCAGTTTAAATAATGCAAAGAATTATTTAATTTTATCTTCTTTAAATGTGACATGTTTACGGACTGTAGGATCATATTTTTTAATCTCAAGCTTGTCCTTCATCGTTCTACTGTTTTTTTTTGTCACATAAAAAAATCCTGATTCAGAACTTTTTAATCTTATTTTAACTGTTGAAGGTTTTGCCATAGTTTAATCCTTTCGAGGAGGAAGAATAGCTATTCAAATTTTTGTGTCAACGTGTTTAGTTAATTTAGGCTAGATTTTTTTATATTTTTTTTGAGTGAATCTTCTATATTTTGAAATAGGTTTAAGTTGTTTCTTAACTATTAGATCAACAGCCCTATTAATTCCAATTTCATACACATCTTCATTTTTAGGTATACTTGCAAATGTTTTTTCATGTTTAACATATGGTCCAAATCTTCCAATTGCAGCAGTAATCATTTTTCCTGTTTCTGGATGACTACCTATATTTCTGGGAAGTAATAGATATTCTTTTGCCTGTTCCAAAGTAATGTTCTTAATATCTATATTTTTAGGGATAGGAACTCTTTTTGGATTTTTAGTGTTGACTTTTTCTCCAAGTTGAATGTATGGACCATAACGACCTGTCCTGATAGTTATATCAAGACCCTCTTCATTTAAACCAAGTTTTATAATATCATTATTGGAGGATATATCATTTCCGCTAACTACTAGTTGGGCACTATAATCACATTCTGGATAATTTGAACAAGCTATAAAACCACCGTTCTTTCCATAACGTATATTCTTTTTACCATCTTCACACTTTGGACATGCCCTTGGATTTTTACCGTCACTTATTTCTGGAAAAAAATGTGGTCCCAAGTCATTATCAATTTTTTCTTCTACGTCTTTTACCCTTAATGATTTGGTATTATCGGTTGCAGTTTTAAAAGGTAGCCACCACTCTTTTAAAACTTTTTTCCATTGTATTTTACCTTTCGCAATTTCATCACATCTAATTTCCATGTCTGCTGTAAAATTATCTTCAATATAGTGTTTAAAATAAGCTGCAAGGAAAGCATTCAACATTCTTCCTCTAGATGTAGGAATTAATCTTTTTTTATCATAATCCATATAGCCGCGTTCTTGTAGGCGTGAGATTATACTTGCATAAGTTGAAGGTCTTCCTATTCCAAGTTCT
This sequence comes from uncultured Rhodospirillaceae bacterium, assembly GCA_964576635.1. Classification (GTDB taxonomy): domain Bacteria; phylum Pseudomonadota; class Alphaproteobacteria; order TMED109; family TMED109. The sequence continues at coordinate 8,715 of CAZNVN010000043.1, read as the reverse complement.
TCAAGTTTTTTAACTAAGCTAGCTTCTGTAAATCTAGGTTTAGGATCAGTGAAGTGCTGAAGAGGATTTGTTTCGACAATTGTAATTACTTCGTTTTTTGACACATTAGGTATAGTTTTATCATATTCCTTATCATCTTTTTTGTCGTCTATCCCCTCTGTATAAACTTTTGTAAACCCATCAAAAACAGTTATAGAACCAGAAGCTCGAAGAACTATTTTGTTATCTAGTGAATTGATATTTGTGGAAACTTGGTCATATTCAGCATTATACATTTGAGAAGCAATGGTTCTTTTCCATATGAGGTCATATAGTCTATTTTGATCATAATCTAGCTGATCCGATATATCTTCAGGATGTATTAAAGGGTTTGTAGGGCGGATGGCTTCATGTGCTTCTTGTGCATGACTATTTTTATTTTTATAAATATTAGGCGTTTCGGGAAGATATTCATCTCCAAAGCGATCTAAAATTAATTTGCGGCAATCTGAAATTGCTGCGTTTGAAAGACTAACGGAATCTGTTCTCATATAAGTAATTAAACCTACGGATTCCTCTTTAATATCCACTCCCTGATATAAATTTTGAGCAACAGACATTGTTCGTTTTGCACTGAATCCTAGTTTTCTTGATGCTTCTTGCTGAAGTGTGGAGGTAATAAATGGTTTGGAAGGGAATCGTTTAGTACGTTTTTTTTCAATGGAATCTACGTGAAGTTTAGATTCAGAAATTTCTTTTACGGCAGAATCTGCTAAGGTTTTAGTATTAATATCAAATTTCTTAAGTTTTTTTCCAGCGAGCACTTTTAGCTCAGCAATAAATTCTATAGCAGCATTACTTATTAGTTTTGCTTCTATTGTCCAGTATTCTTCCTTTTTAAAAGCCTCAATTGCTATTTCTCTCTCAGCTAGTAATTTTAATGCTACAGACTGTACTCTTCCAGCTGACTTAGTTCTAGGAAGAGTTTGCCACAAGACGGGAGATAATGTAAAACCAAATAAATAATCTAGGGCTCTTCTAGCTTGATAAGCATCCACAAGGTCCAAATCAATCTCTTTAGGATTTTTAAAAGCTTTCTTAATTGCTGACTTAGTTATCTCATTAAAAGTTACTCTTTTTACTTCTACATTTTCTAATTTGTTTGCCTTGTCTAGCATAGATTCTATATGCCAAGATATAGCTTCACCTTCTCTATCAGAATCTGTTGCTAGCCAAAGAGTATCTCCATTTGAAACAGATCCTTTAATAGCAGCAACTGCTTTTTTATTTTTTGTATTTTCTTTAAATTTTATTAAAAAATCTTCCTCAGGAACTACCAGTCCTTCTTTATTAGGAAGATCTTTTATGTGACCGTAAGAAGCTATAACCTTATAGTCTTTCCCTAAATATTGGTTAATAGTTTTTGCTTTTGCAGGTGATTCAACTATAACAATATTCATTAAATTAAACCTCAATAGTTTTTATTAATATTGCAGGATTAATTATTTTTAGATTTAATAGCAAATATATTTTGTAAAAAATTTATTTTTTTTTTATATTTCAGATTCTTTCCTACTGATGATTCTCTTTATATTTGACTGATGCTTTAACCATATTAAAACCATAATAATAGAGATAGCTATAATTTCTGAAGTAAATATTTTGGGAGTTTCATAAGATACATTTAATTCATTTATCTGTTTGAGTGACCATAAAAATATAGGTGCAGACACAGAAGCTGAGAGAGCTCCTAGTGAGGACTTCTTTGAAGCAAATACGATTAAAATCCATATTAGACCAGATAATAAAAAGCACGGCCATGATATAAAAATTAAAATTCCAGCTGTTGTTGCTACTCCTTTCCCTCCTTTAAATCGTATCCAGGGAGAGAACATATGCCCTAAAACCACTGCTATACACACAAGGCTATATTGCAGTGCCATAACATCGAGATTAAATATTTCTGTAATCAGGATTTTATTTAAATAAAGAGCTCCAAAGCCTTTTGTCAAGTCCGCAATAAGAGTTAAAGCAGCTAGAGGTTTATTCCCTGTTCTTAAAACATTAGTTGCCCCTATATTACCAGAACCAATATTTCTGATATCTCCATGTCCAGTGAGTAAAGAAATTATTAATCCAAAGGGAATAGAACCTAGTAAAAAACTCATTAAAATTAAATAAGGACTGCTAGTATTAAATATTAAAAAAGATATATCATTAGTAATATTGTAAAAATATGTAAGCATAATATTATAGAATTATTCTCTCTTATTTGTTTTGAAAAACTATTCTGCCATCTACTAGAGTGGCTATAATTTTACCTTTAATTGCTTCTTGTTCAAAGGGGCAATTAAGTGATTTACTATTAAATTCTTTGGAATCTATAAATTGGTCAGCATCAGGATCAAAAATTACTATATCTGCTGCAGTATTCTTAGATAGACATCCTACCTCAAGCCCCATTATTCTTGCTGGAGCGTTTGTTAATCTGTCGAATAGACTAATTAATTTCATGTTTCCATGATGTACTAATCTTAAAGATAATTGCAACAAAGTATCTAAGCCTATTATTCCCGGTGCGGCCTGCTCGAACGGGAGTCTTTTACTATCTTGATCCTGGGGGTTATGGTCGCTGTTAATTGCATCTATTTGCCCATTTATTACTGCTTTATAGATGGCTTTTCTGTCGTTTTCAGTTCTTAGAGGGGGAGAAACTTTGGCGAATGTTCTCCATTGCTCCACCGCTTCTTCATTTAATAAAAAATATTGGGGAGCTGTTGAACAAGATATATTTAAGCCTCTTTTTTTAGCTTTAACAATTATCTCTATGGATTCTTTTGTTGTAATATTAGAAAAATGAACTTTCCCACCAGTGTTTTCAACAAGTCTTATATCTCTTTCAATTTGAATTATTTCAGATACACGTGATATGCCGGGCAAACCTAATCTAGTTGATAATGATCCTGAATTCATAACACCACCTTCAGCTAAATTTATTTCTTCCGGATGTTGCATTAATAAAATATTAAAATTGTCTGAATAAGTTAGAGCTTGTTGCATCATTTTAGAATTACTTACTGCCTTATTGGCATCAGTAAATAACACGGCACCTGCTTCAGTTAAAAGCCCCATTTCTGTTAATTTGTTTCCCTCTAAATTTTTAGTAATAGCCGCTGCTGGAAATATTTTTACACCATTGGTTTCTCGAGCTCTTCTAGTAATAAATTCAACTACTGAAATTTGATCAACAATAGGAATGGAGTCAGGCATAGATACTAGACTAGTGATTCCACCAGATAATGCTGCATTTGATGCTGTTGGAATAGTTTCTTTGTGTTCGTTTCCTGGTTCTCCTAACCTGGCTCTCATATCTACTATTCCTGGGGCTAATATATGTTTTTGGCAATCTATAATTGTTGCATCATTTGGAATTTTATTTTTAAACAACCCTAAGCCTACATCAGCTATTTTTTTACCTTGAGTTAATAAACCTCCCATTCCATCAAGTTGGTTATAGGGATCTATTAGATGGGCATTTATAAAAGCTAATTTGTTTGAATTTATTTTTTTTATAATTTTCATGATCTACATCTTGTTTCTATTATCAATCAGATGTTCTATAACAGACATTCTTATTGCTACTCCTAATTCGACTTGTTCTAATATTAAGGTTCTATCTATATCGTCAGCGAGTTCACTATCTATCTCTACGCCTCTATTTATAGGTCCAGGATGCATTACTAAAGCATCTTTTTCAGCGTAATTTAATTTAGTTCTGTCTAGCCCATAAAAGCGAAAATATTCTCTTGGAGAAGGAATATATGAACCATGCATTCGTTCATGTTGGAGTCTAAGTATCATGACAATATTAGCATTTTTTAATCCTGCTTCCATATCATTATATACTTTTGTACCTAGCTCTTCTATTCCATTAGGGATCAAAGTATTAGGGGCAATAACGTTTACTTTTGCTCCCATAGTAACTAGCAGTTTAATATTTGATCTTGCCACACGGCTGTGAGCTATATCTCCACAAATAGCTACTTTAAGTCCTTTAATTTTATTTTTTCTTCTTCTAATAACTAAAGCATCTAGTAATGCTTGTGTAGGGTGTTCATGTTGTCCGTCTCCAGCATTTATAACTCCACAATTAACTTTGTTGGCTAATAAATAAGGAACTCCACTTAAAGAGTGTCTAATTACTAATATATCTGGATGCATAGCATTTAGTGTCATTGCAGTATCAATTAAACTTTCACCTTTTCTAATTGATGATGTTTCTATTTGCATGTTAATAACATTAAGTCCAAGTCTTTTCGCTGCTAGTTCGAATGAAGTTTTTGTTCTTGTAGAATCTTCAAAAAATAGATTTATTAGTGTTCTATTTTTATAATCTTTTTGAGAAAGAAAAGTACTTTCGAAAGGCTTAATAAAATATTCAGATCTATCTAATATAGACGTTATTTCTTTGGAATTGAGACCTTCAATTCCTAATAAGTTTTTTCCATGGAAGTTTTTTTTTAAATAAATTATTTTTTTTAATAGAATAAAAACTTTGAGGATTTACAATACCATTTGTAACTTCAATAATTTTTTTCATAATTTCAGGTTTAGGAACTCTATCCCCAGATAAATATCTTGAGAGGGAAGCTTCGGAAATACCCAGATTATCTGCTATTTTTTTGCGAGTAGAAGCTTGATTAAATATCCATTCATCTAAGGGATGCATTTTATAAACCTATATTTTTACTAAAATTTACCATTTTGGTAAATTTTGTCAATTTTTAAGTATTTATATTTTTTAAAGTTTGAATTGCTCCTTCTAATATCCATGTTGCAGCAAATTTATCAACATGTAGTTTTCTCTTATTTCTTAGAAGTTTCCCTTCATTTAGCATTATTTTTTCAACAGCCAAGGTAGAATATCTTTCGTCCCAAAATAAAAGAGGAAGCATTATATTATTATTTATTTCTTCAGCTAGCCTTCTTATAGATTGAGATTGTTTTCCAGATTTTCCATATATATTTAGAGGTAATCCTACTATTATTGCTACAATATTATTTTCCATGACTACTTTATTTATAATGTTTATGTCTTTTGAGAGCTTTGTTCTCAGTATTGTATCATAAGAAATAGAAACAGTTCTTTCGGTGTTACTAATTGAAATACCTATTCGCTTATTTCCTAAGTCCATTCCCATTATAGAACCGGATAGAGGTATCATTTTAGAAAAGATTATAATATCATATGTTATAAGTTTTTTATTTTTCATAATTTTAGGTATTAATGTTCCTTGATTAATTTTTTTTTTATAATACTTTAAAACAATATTTTTTTTAATATTATTTTACAAATAAGGTTTCATAGGTATATCAAAAATGTCTTTAGATAAAGCAACAGTAATTCGTATTGCGGCTCTGGCAAAAATACATATAGAAGATTCAGAAATTGACGTTTTTACAAAAGAGCTAAATAAAATAGTAGATTGGGTTGAACAATTGAACGAAGTAGATATTGAGGGAGTTGAGCCTATGACAGGTGTGTCTGGAATGACTCTAAGAGAAAGAGAGGATAACGTATTAGATGGAGGCTACGCAGAAAAGATAGTTATGAATTCTGAGGAGAAAAAAAATAATTCTTTTTCAGTCCCTAAGGTAATTGAATAACATGAGTGAGCTTAGTAAATTAGGAGTAGAAGAAGTAATTCAGGGTTTGAATCAGAAAGATTTTTCTTCTAAGGAGTTAATTCTAGATTACATCAATAAAATATCAAAAGAAAAGGTACTAAATGCCTTCGTTAGAATTAATCCTGAAAAATCAATAAAAAATGCTGAAAATTCAGATAATAGAAGGAAGAGAAATGAGGCTCTACCTTTGGATGGAGTTCCAATAGCTGTAAAAGACATATTTTGTATTAAGGATGAAGAAACGAACGCCAGTTCTAAAATTTTACAAACTTTTATTCCACAATATGAATCTACAGTTACTAGAAAACTTCTAGAATCAGGAGGGATAGTTATAGGTAAAACTAGTATGGATGAGTTTGCAATGGGGTCATCTAATGAAACAAGTATTAATGGTGTGGTAGTTAATCCATGGAGTAAAGGCGAAAAAAAACTGGTTCCAGGAGGGTCTTCTGGTGGATCTGCCGCGGCAGTATCAGCCAGATTATGTGCTGCAGCGCTTGGAACAGACACTGGTGGATCTATCAGACAACCTGCGTCTTTTTGTGGAGTTGTAGGACTTAAGCCTACATATGGTAGATGTTCCAGATGGGGGATAATAGCTTTTGCTTCTTCACTAGATCAAGCTGGCCCTATAGCGAGATCAGTTAGAGACGTAGCTGTGATTCAAGAAAGTATCAGTGGATATGATACAATGGATTCAACTTCAGTAGATAAAAAAGTCCCAAACTACTTAGCAGCGAGTTCAAAATCAATAAAAGGAAAAAAAATAGGAATACCTAAAGAATACCGTATCTCTGAGTTGTCTGACGAAGTACAAAATATTTGGGATAATGGTATAGAATGGCTAAAAAATGCTGGGGCAAGTGTTGTAAACATTTCTTTGCCGCATACCTCTTATGCGCTTCCAGCTTATTAAATAGTTGCTCCAGCAGAAGCTTCAGCTAATTTAGCTCGATATGATGGTGTAAAATATGGATATAGGTCTAAAAATATTAAGAACCTTGGTGAGCTTTATTCAAAGACTAGATCAGAAGGTTTTGGTAAAGAAGTAAAAAGAAGAATATTGATAGGAACCTATGTTCTTTCTGCTGGATATTATGATGCATATTATTTAAGGGCACAGAAAGTTAGAACTAAAATAGTTCAAGATTTTAATAGTGCATTTAAAATATGTGATGCAATTTTAACTCCCACTACTCCCACTGGAGCGTTTGAGATAGGTGAGAAAAATGAGGATCCAGTGGCTATGTACTTAAATGATATTTTTACGGTACCCGCTAGTTTAGCTGGATTACCAGCTATTTCTATTCCTTCAGGGTTAGATCGTAATAAAAGACCATTGGGCCTTCAGTTGATAGGTCGACCATTTGATGAAGAAAGTATTATTAGTGTTGCTAGTGTAATAGAAGATTCTGCTAATTTTAGAGATATTGAGATTAAAGAAGGAATAGTAAAATGAGTGCTCCTATCAAACTTAAAGGTGAAAAACATTTATGGGAGATGGTCATAGGTTTAGAGGTACATGCCCAGGTTAAATGTAAATCAAAACTTTTTTCAGGAGCTGCAAATGATTTTGGAGCTGATCCTAATTCTTTGGTAAGTTTTGTAGATGCTGCTATGCCAGGAATGTTGCCAGTTTTAAATAAAAAAGCAGTTGATCAAGCAATTAAGACTGGGCATGCGCTTAATGCAAAAATCAATGAAATATCGGTGTTTGATAGAAAGAATTATTTCTATCCAGATTTGCCTCAGGGTTATCAAATTTCTCAATTTAAATTTCCTATAGTAGGTGAGGGTTGGATAGACATTAACCTTGAAGATGGAAATTCCAAAAGAATAGAAATTGAGCGTTTACATCTTGAGCAAGATGCAGGAAAATCAACACATGATCAAGATCCTTATCATTCCTTTGTAGACTTAAATCGCTCCGGTATTCCACTGATGGAGATAGTATCTAAACCTGATATGAGAGATTGGGAAGAGGCGGGAGCTTACCTTAGAAAGCTTAGGGCAATAGTAAGATATATAGATACTTGTGATGGGAATATGGATGAAGGTTCACTAAGATGTGATGCTAATGTATCAGTTAGAATCGAAGGAGATGAATTAGGAACTCGATGTGAACTTAAAAATATAAATTCGGTTAAATATATGATGAAGGCTATAGAGTATGAGGCTAATCGCCAAATTGAAGTTATAGAAGGTGGAGGTAAAGTAGAACAGGAAACTAGACTTTATGATTCAACTAAAAATGAAACACGTTCTATGCGATCAAAAGAAGAAGCACATGATTATAGGTATTTTCCTGATCCAGATTTACTACAACTTCATATAGATTTAAAACGTATAAATAGTCTAAAGAAAGAGCTGCCTGAGTTGCCTGATAAAAAGAAGGAAAGATTTGAGAAAGAATATAATCTTAGCACATATGATGCAGGTGTGTTAACGGCAGATATACAGAATGCAAATTTTTTTGAAAAAGTCGTGATAGGAAGAGATGTTAAGTTTACTGCAAATTGGATAATTACTAATTTTTTTGGAATGTTGAATGATCTAGGTAAATCTGTTGATGAATCTCCAGTTGGCTCAAAGCAATTGGGAGAATTGTTAGATTTAATAGAAGATGGGACAATATCTGGAAGAATGGCAAAAGATGTCTTTGAGGAAATGTTTACTAACGGGGGAAATGCAAAGCAAATAGTAGAATCGAAGGGGTTAAAACAAATTAGTAATAGTGGTGAACTTGAGCAAATAGTTAAAGATATAATTAATGAAAACAAGAAACAGGTTGAGCAATATAGAAGTGGGAATGAGAAGTTATTAGGTTGGTTTGTTGGGCAGGTTATGAAAAAAACTAAAGGGACAGCAAATCCTAAAGTTGTAAATGAGGTAATAGTAAGTTTGTTAAAAAATTAGGTAGTAGGGAGAGAGTAATGTTTTACGAGACAGATAAGAATAATCATGGTCTAAAATATAACCCCTTTAAGTCGTGCATTGTTCCAAGGCCAATTGCTTGGATTACAAGTATAAGTGAAGATGGAATTCATA
>CAZNVN010000042.1:14501-14798 GCA_964576635.1 uncultured Rhodospirillaceae bacterium | reverse complement strand
ACCAACATCTCCTATCAATTCAGTTAATCTATATTCTATATGCATGTGAATATCTTCTAGATGGTTAGTAAAAGAAAATTTATTATTCTTTATTTCACGCTCTATTAATTTTAAACCTTTTTGTATTTGTAAGTTTTCTTTAGAAGTTATAATTTTTTGATTTGCAAGCATATTAGAATGAACTCTACTTAGCTCCAAATCATGAAAACACAAACGTTTGTCAAACTCTATAGAAGCATTAAAATCTCTCATTAATTTGGAATTATTTTTTTTAAATCTTCCACCCCATATCTTTGA
>CAZNVN010000042.1:573-14448 GCA_964576635.1 uncultured Rhodospirillaceae bacterium | reverse complement strand
GTATATTAAAAATCAAACGGATAAAATATATGTTCTTTATTACTAAAAACATCAAATGCATACTAATTTATTTATTTATTTTAGCATATCCATTTAATTACATTCAATCTACCACTACCGATTATCCTGATAGCGTAATAGATAAAATAACAAAAGAACATAAAATAGTATCTCTTAAAAATTTTTCTCTAACTAATTTAAATGGAGAAAAAATTGAGATTAATAAGCTACAACAAGAGAAGTTTATACTAGTTATTAATTTCTGGGCCCTGTGGTGTGCTCCATGCATCAAAGAAATACCAGATTTAATAAAAATATCTCAAATACTTAAAGTAAATAATTTTAAATTTATATTTATTAATCAAGATAATAAAAAAGATCTACAAAAAGTCATTTTATTTTTAAAAAAAAATAATATTGATGACGAGGTATCCTTTGTAGATCAAGACTTATATATAGGACGTCAACTAAAATTAAAAGGGATTCCTACTACATTAATAGTAGATAAAAATGGTGTAGTTAATTGGAGAATTGAAGGCCCAATAAGCGCAAATGATACTAGATTTATAAATTGGATAAAAAGGCAATATACAAAGTAAAAACTATTAAAATTTTTTAAGTAGTCTAAAGATTTTCTTCTAAGATATTAATTAGGTCTTTATAATTAGAAGTACTTAAAAATTTTGGATACTCTTTTATTAATGCTTCAGATGCCATAAACAAGACACCCAAATCAGCCTCGTTTAACATATCAATATCATTATAAGAATCCCCTACTGCAAAAACTTCAAAGTTAAGTGCTTTAAAAGCTTTAACAGCGGCTTTTTTTTGATTATTTATACGTAATTTATATCCTAGTACCATTCCTTTATCACTTACATTAAGATGATGACAAAAAACGTTAGGAAAATCTAATTTAGCTATTAAAGGATAAGCTATCTCATAGAAAGTATCAGACAAAATTATTACCTGATACTTTTTAGATAATTGGTTTAAAAAATCGACGGCTCCCTTAAAGGGCTCTAGAGATTTAACAGCTTCTAATATATCTTTTATATTTAATTCCTCTTTTCTCATAATATTTAGTCTATGAGCCATTAATTCATCATAATTTTTAATATCTCTAGTAGTCAGTCTCAAACCTTCTATTTTAGTCCTATGTGCCAAACTAATCCATATTTCTGGAACTAAAACACCTTCTAAATCTAAACATATTATTCTCAAAATTATTTCCTGTTTAATCTAACTTTTTAACTAATTCTGGAATAATTTTAAATAGATCTCCTACCAAACCATAATCAGCTATTTGAAAGATTGGAGCTTCTTCATCTTTGTTGATAGCTACAATCAATTTAGAATCTTTCATTCCCGCTAAATGCTGTATCGCACCTGAAATTCCAATTGCCATATAAAGTTCAGGGGCAACTACTTTACCAGTCTGTCCTACTTGATAATCGTTTGGAACATAACCAGCATCAACTGCAGCCCTACTAGCGCCAATAGCTGCACCTAATTTATCAGCTAAGGGATCCAAAATTTTAAAGTTGTCCGCACTTCCTAGACCTCTGCCACCAGAAACAACTATCTTAGCTGCTGTAAGTTCTGGTCTATCTGACTCTGATAAATCTCTCTTTATATACTCAGAACTAGAAGAAACTTTTGTAGAAGGTCCCTCCAAAATATTAGCACTACCTCCCTCAGATTCAGCGTGTAAGAAAGCAGTAGCTCTTACAGTTATAATCTTTTTATTATCCTTGGATTTTACAGTAGCTAATGCATTTCCTGCATAAATTGGTCTAACAAAAGTATCACTATCTATAACTTCACATATATCTGAAATTTGCTGAGAATCAGCCAAAGCAGAAACTCTAGGCATCAAATTTTTTCCAAATGTACCAGCAGCAACCATAATATGATCAACATTTTCAGATACCTCAATAACCACTGGAGCAATAACTTCTGCTAAAGTTCCCTCTAAATTTCCTTTAACCTTAATAACGTTTCTTATACCTTTTATTTTAGCACAAGCACTTATAACATCTGCAGATGAATCCAAAACCAAGATATCAACTTCACTGCTTATTTTTATCGCAGCGGTCACACATGATAAAACACTTCTATCTATAGTTTTCCCATCAGACTCTGCTATAACTAATACTGACATTATGTAACTCCTACTTCATCTTTTAGTATTCTTACTAATTCATCAACGTCTTCTAGTTTTTTTCCTTCTGAACGAATTTTAGGTTCTGCAACTTTAAGAATCTCTAGGCGATTGTGATATTCTATCCCCAAATCTGAAAGAGACAACTCAACAATTTCTTTCCTTTTTGCCTTCATTATATTTGGAAGAGATGCGTATCTCGGTTCATTTAAACGCAAATCCGTAGTAATGATACACGGCAATTTTAAATTTAAGGTTTCTAAACCACCATCTATTTCTCTTGTAACACTTAAATCTTTTTCATTTATTTCTATTTTTGAAGCAAATGCTCCTTGAGGCCATTGCATTATTCCCGCTAACATTTGTCCTGTTTGATTGGAATCTTCATCAATTGCTTGTTTTCCCATGATTACAAGATCTATACTCTCTTTATCAATTATATTTTTTAGAATTTTAGCCACCATCAAAGGTTCTGTGTTTCCCTCATACTCAACATAAATACCTCTATCAGCCCCCATGGCAAAAGCCGTTCTCATGGTCTCATGTGCTTCCTTTGGACCTATAGAAACAACTACTATCTCTTCTACTTTATTTAATTCTTTAAGTCTAACGGCTTCCTCTACTGCTATTTCATCAAAAGGATTCATCGACATTTTAACATTATTTGTCTCGACAGCAGTTTCCTCTGTATTTACTCTTATCTTAACATTATAATCAATCACTCTTTTTACAGCTACTAGGACTTTCATAAAAGCAACTCCCTGCACAAATTAGTTAAGTACTAATAAATTAATTTAGATTATTTCTATAATAAAAAAAAATAATTTATCTAGAAAAAAATATTGCCAATAATAAAATAAGAATTACTGCCAAAACTTGTAAAGCAACTCTAGCACGCATTAGTTTATTACCCCACTTCTTATTAAAGCTTCCTCCCTTAAGCATAGAAACAACCCCAATTGTTAGAACAACTAAAACTGCTATTAAAACTATTAATATAGATACAAATATTATTGATTGCATGCTATCCAAAAAAACTTTCCTTAAACTATTAAAAAATTAAGTATTCTTAATTAAAGATAATAGTGATAATAAATTTTTCTTACCAAACAAATTTATAACATCCTTTGGTGAATAACCAAGAGTTTTCATAGCTCTAACTGTTTGTGCTCTAGTCCTCTTGGACAACCTATCTCCGCTAGAATCTAAAATTAATGGGTGGTGAAAATAATAAGGAGTTTTAAGACCGAGTATTGATTGTAATACCCTATGAATATGGGTTGATTCCACTAGGTCTTCTCCCCTAGTTACTAATCCTATTTTTTGTATATGGTCATCTAATGTTGATGACAAATGATATGAAGACGGCACATCCTTCCTTCCTATAACCACATCTCCCATGATTCCAACTGGCACTTCATGGTTTCCCAATCTTATATCTTGCCAAGATAGTTTACCTATTTTTTTTGCTGCCGCTCTTACATCTAATCGCCAAGCATAATTTTTATTAGTTTTTATTTTATTTTCTCTATCTTTTACCGAAAGTCTTCTACAAGTACCAGGATATACTGTATGGTTAATCCCATGCGGCGCATTTTCTGCTCTTAATACTTCTGCTTGTATTTCAGAACGCGTACAAAAACAGGGATAAATAAGATTTAATCTATTTAATTCTTCAATTGCGGCTTTATAGTCTGACATTTCCTCTGATTGTCTTCTAATATTTTTTCTATATTTTATCCCTATCCAATCTAAGTCTTGAAATATGGATTTTTCAAAATCGCTGCGGGATCTCTGTTTATCTATATCCTCTATTCTAATAATCAATTCTCCACCTAATACCTTTGAAGACTCATAAGCAAACAATGCTGAAAAAATATGACCTAGATGTAAATATCCAGTAGGACTTGGCGCAAATCGAGTATTATTCGAATAAAAGTTATAATTCATAATAAAAATTTTTAACTAGATTATATTTTGTGCACAACATAATTATATTTTCTGAAACTAGAATAAGTGATTTATATATATTATATATATATAAATGAAAGATAATATTTTAATTAACGGACCAAATTTACATCCAAAAAGTGGAACTGTTAAACAATTAATAGTTTTCTTACACGGTTGGGGGTCAAATGGAGACGACCTTATCCAATTATCACCTTTCTTTGCTGATGAATTCTCTGATACTTTATTCCTTAGCCCTAATGGACCCGAAGAATGTCCACAGAATCCCTTTGGAGGAAGACAGTGGTTCGGTTTAGATTTCCTTCCTGATGGTTCTATAGATAGGAAAGAAACTCCTCAAAAAGCTAAAAATGCTTCTAATTTTATAAACATTTTCTTAGATCATTGGCAAGATAAGTTTGCTATAAGTGAACTTGACACCTTTTTAGTGGGTTTCAGTCAAGGTTCCATGATGGCTTTGGAAGTAGGGACCAAAAGGCGAGTTGGAGGTTTGGTTTGTTACTCCGGATCATTCATTAATAATTCACAAACTTTGCCTTATAAACCTAACATAATTTTGATACATGGTGATATTGATGAAGTTATCCCAATTCAGAATATGATTAGCGCAAAAAATAAATTAATTGACCTCGGAGCTAATGTGACTACCTTTAAGTGTAAAGGAGTAGGGCATAGTATTGATAAAATTGGGATAAGTAAGGGAATAGAATTCATAAAAAATTGCAAAATTAAATAAAATTATTTATATTGTGTAATTTTTTTATACTATTTATCATACACATATAAATTTTGAAGGGGAAGAATTTGTTAGCATCTCATAATTATCCGAGTCTAGTATTAAATGCTGATTATCATCCGCTTAGCTATTTCCCTTTATCCTTATGGAGCTGGCAAGATTCTATAAAAGCCGTATTTCTTGAAAGAGTAAATATTATAGCTGAGTACGAGCACGAAGTTAACGCAGCATCATTCTCAATGAAATTACCTAGTGTAGTATCGCTCAAGAAGTATATAAACTTAGCTAAAAAGCCTGCTTTTACAAGGTTTAACCTTTTTCTAAGGGATCGTTTCCAATGCCAATATTGCAGTTTAAATTTTAAAACTTCTGATTTGACTTTTGATCATGTAATACCTAAATCAAAGGGAGGACTCACCTGTTGGGAAAATGTAGTAGCGGCTTGTTCAAAGTGCAATCTAAAGAAAAGCGACTTATATACCTCAAAAGCTAAAATGACACCTATTATTAATCCTTACGCGCCTACCAACTCACAATTGCAAGTAATTGGAAAAACTTTTCCTCCTAATTATCTACACAAGAGCTGGCAGGATTATATTTATTGGGATACAGAACTGGAAAAAAGTTAATCACTCAAATATCCTTTTAGTAACCAAATCTTATATTCTTTTGTATTTTCTTTTCCTATGACCCTTGTAACCGTCCCCAAATACTTAATGTCTAAAAAAAACTTATTAAAATGTTGAGTATTAGGTTCTACAGAAACCATAATTCCTGTTTCGTTTTTTAGATCTTCATGCTTGGTAACAAACTCATAATGATCATGAATTATTCCATCTGCATTCCATCTAACCCACTTATGGGGTCTATCTCTCATATAGTATATAGATTCTGCTAACACCTTCCTATCATCTGTCACTAAAACAGCATTTGGATACTGAGAATATATATCTGATATTTGTTTTCCTAAATTTTCCCATCCTCTCATTCTTTTAAATGGATCCAATTTAAAATTATAGTAAGCAAAAAAAGGTAAAACTATAAGAACTACTAAAGAAAATATACTGGTAAAATAATAGATTATTTTTCCATTGTTATCCCAAATTTTATTTATATATAACGCTACCAATATGCTAGCTGGAATGTAAGAAACAGCTGCCCAGTTAGCGTGAGCTCTTGAAATAAATGCTTGAATTAATATTAATAATATCGGCACTAAAGCTAAAAAAGAAAGCATTTTCTCTTTTTCTGTAAGCTTTTTGTAATTAAATATTATAAACAGAAATAATAAAAAATTTATTGGTCCAAAAACTGCAAACTGTTCAACAAAAAATATTAATGCATTGTAAAAATTATAATTTTCAGAATCTATATTAACGTTAGCCATAGTATGCTGAAGAGTTATAAACCCATTTTTAATATTCCACCATATATGTGGAAAAACCAAAATAAATAATAATACAGTAAATATAATTAGTTTTTTACTAGATAACTTATTTTTAAATTGTATTCTAAAATTTGCGTTGAAGAAAAAAAATATAACAAAACTTAGCAATAAAAATAGTATTGCGTATTTTGATAAAAAACCTAAAGCAATAGAGATTGTTAGGGCTGTTAAATAAAAATAATCGTAGGTATTTGTTTTATTATAAAAAAAACAAACAAACGACCAAATAACCACACTAGAGAAAAAAAGCATTGGAACGTCTGTACTTATCAAAGCTGAGGAAAGACTTATACCTGGAATTAATATCCACAGAATTCCTGCAAGGATAGCCGTTCTATTTCTTGTATTACTCTCACATAAAACAAAAGCTGCAGAAGCTATAAATAAAGTAGACAAAGAATATAAAAACGGAGAACTAATTCTTAGACATGTTTCTGAAATTCCACATATACTGGAATTTAAGGCAATTAACCAAGCCAAGAAGGGGGGCTTTGAATAATAACCCCAATCTATAGCCAAAGACCAAGTCCAATATTGAGCCTCATCAAAAGCCAAATCTATATTCGCCAAATTCCAAGAAAAAACTCTAAATATAAAAATGGATAAAATTATTAATAAAAGAGTAGGCAACCAACTAAGTTCTTTTATTTGCATTTTATATGATCTCTTTTTCCTCTGAATTACGCTTCTTTATAAGAATTAAATTTCTTGAATAGACTATTATGCCTATTCCTTGAGCTAACATAAATGGAAAGCTTCCAATATGTTTAGCGTAAATAAGTGTTATCACTCCACCTAAAAGACTACACCACCAAAAAGCTACTGGGATTACGCTTGACTTATTTCTTTCAGAAGAAAGCCATTGTATTATCCATCTACTAAAAAATACCAACTGCCCTAAAGTACCAAATGCAACCCAAATGAATTCATGCAAGGTAAGATTATATAAGCCTAGCAAATCTAAAAACTGATTAATGTACATTTTTTATTTTCTTTATTTCCGAATGTATCCACTGTAGAAAAAATCGGGCTGAAAAAAGCATCTGGCCCATAAATCCAATTATCAACCATATCGTAGTTTTATCCATATTCTATTCCTTTTCTTGATTGTTTTTAATTATATTTTTATCTATAAGTTTTATTGGAAATGGCGACCTTCTAATTAACCAGAAAACTCCCCATAAATCCAAAATGCCAACTCTAAATCTTAGCCAATTAGAATATTTAGATTTACCTCCAACTCTTGCCCTATGTGAAACAGGTATGGAAATAACCCTTCCTCCTTGCCTATTTACTAAAGCCGGCAAAAAACGATGTATATGGTCAAAGTAGGGTAAACTTAAAAATGTACTTTTACTAAAAATTTTTATTCCGCATCCTGTATCAGGCGTATTATCCTTTAAAATTATTTTTCTGATGTATAGAGCTAGTCTCGAAGCTAGTTTTTTAGAAAAAGTGTCTTTTCTCCTTATTCTATTACCTATCAATAACAAAAAATCACTATTTTTATATTCTTTTTCCCATATTTCAAGCATATTTTTTATATCCTTTGGATCATTTTGACCATCTCCATCTAGAGTAATTATAGTGTCATTCTTAGAATGCTTTATAGCTGTTAATAAACAAGCACTTTGACCTAGGCGTTTTGCATGTGCACAAAAAATTATATTTTCTCTATACTCAGCAAGTTTTAATACTAATTCTGCACCATTATCAGTTGAACAATCGTCAACTATAACGATTTCTCCCCCTGAGATTGTATCTAAAATTTTTAAAAGCTCTTTAAGTAAAACTATTATATTTTCACTTTCGTTATAAATGGGTATGACTATTGATATTTTTTTTAAAGTACTCATAATATTTTCTAATTTTCCAATTCTTCAATTTTATTTAAAATAAAAAAATATTCCTCATCTCCTTGAGTTAGATTTGCGAGTAACGTCTTTAATAAAATAGCAGCTTCTTGCTTATTACCTTTAGAAATTTCATCTTCCGATATAACCCATAATGCAAGAGGATAATCTTTGTTGATAGTAAGGATTTTTCTAAATAAGTCTAATGTCTCAGCATCTATATTTTTATTTTTATCATTTTGAAACAACCTAGATTCAGCCAAACCAATGATAGACTCCAAATCATCACTATTGAGTTCAAAAGCTTTCCTATATGCTTTCTCCGCTCTCTCTAATTGGCCTAGCACTAAGCTAGATTTACCTAATTTTTTCCAATCACCTATCTCCTTGCTATTAGTATCTAACAACCTTTTTTCTAATTTATCTACCATTGATAGAATTTGCTTATTCCTACTTATAGAGTATTTTTCCTCCAACTTATCAATTTGTAATAAAACGCTTTCTCTCCAATCTGCCTCTTTTGGAGCTTTTTCTTTAATTTCCTGCCATAGTGCATAAGCTTTTTCCATATCCCCTTTTTCTAACACTGCTATGCTTAAATAATATCTAGATAAAGCTCCAACTTCAGTATTGACTGGAGTCAGGTAAGACACTTTTTGAAATACTTTAAAGGCCTTCTCAGATATTATATATTCTGATTTTTGCTTTATATTTTGATTTACTATAAACTCACCATAATTCAATAAATTTTTAGGATCTATATTATCCCCAGATAACAATATTATTTTTTCCCATACCTTAAAAGATTCTTGCTCTCTTCCTAAAGTGGACAAAATACCAGCTTTGTTTAAATAAGATTCAATATCTTCTGGAAACTTATTAATATTTTTTTCTATATCACTTAAGGTAAGCTCCCAGTAAATTTCTGGTATAGTATTATCGGTCTTAGAGGAAGCAGAAAAATCTGGCATATTTGGTTTACCATTTATGCCATATATTATAATAGCTAACGCTAAAACAATAGGTATGATTAACCTATAAAAAAAAATAAAATTTTTATCTTCATTAAATTCTTCTTCCGCACTTGAGAAATTCAGTTTTAATATACGTCTAGATAACTCATCATTAATATTTTGAAATTCATCAACATTCAAATAACCCATAGAATGATCTTTTTTATAATCTGAAATTTGTTGTTTATATAGTTTTAGATTGCCATCTGTAATACTCACATGAGTGGGTTTAGATTTTATGATAAAAAAATATATGAACGTTAATGCTGCTAAAATTAAAACAACAATTAAGTAAAATAAGCCCATTATTTTATCCTTCGACTCAACGTTTTATAAACCTCTTTTTTCTCTTTTTCACTTAATCTATTATTTTTATTAATATCCTTATTTAAACCAGCGTAAAACTTATAAGCAAAAATTAGTCCTATAAGCAGAAATATTAATGGTCCAACCCACAAAATCAGATTCTGTAACGATAAAGCTGGTTTGAGCAGAATAAATTCTCCATAACGTTCTACTAAATAATTTATTACCTCTTTCTTGGTTTTACCCTCTTCAAGTTTTTCTCTGATCAACGCCCGGAGGTCTATTGCTAGAGGAGCATCTGATTCTGACAATGATTGGTTTTGACATACTAAACACCTAAGTTCTTTATATAAATCCTTAGCTTTCTCCGCTATCAAAGCATCATTCTTAAAATTTTGATTGTTCTGAGCATATAAATCACTAGTAAATATTGAGCATATGATTAAAATAATTATATATTTTGGCATTTATCTTTCTTTTTCCAATTTAGTTAATATAGGAATAATGGTTTCCCTTAAGTCAAACTCCAATATAGGACCAACATGCCGATATCTTATCTGACCCTCACTATCCAAAATAAACGTTTCTGGAATACCATAAACTCCTAGGTTTATGGATTCTCTTCCTGTACTATCTACTCCAATAGAATAAAAAGGATTACCTATTTTAACCAACATTTTATTTGCTTCTTGAATATCATCTTTATAATTGATTCCATATATTCTAATTTCATAATCCATTTTTAATACCATAAGATTTACGTGTTCTACTTTACATGGAGTACACCAACTAGCCCAAACATTAACCAAAGAAGGCCTGTCATATGATAGTATATCTGATGTTGATAAGAGATTATATTTTTCTAGTTGAGCAAACTCTAATACTGGAAACTCTTCATCAATCAATACAGAAGGTAAATTTGATGGATCCTCATTCAAGAAAAGCTGCCTACCGAAAAACAATACTAATAATAGGAAGCAGATTAAAGGAATATAATAATAATAATTTCTCACTATTTAAGCATTCTTTTTTTTATTTTGTTTTATTTGCCTATAAATGATCCTGTGTTTTTTATCAAATAAAGAAATAATACCGCCCAATGCCATAAAGCCTATCCCTATCCAAATAAAATTCAATAATGGAGAATAGTATATTCTAAAAATAAACTTTTCATTTTTAGATTTACGTTCACCCAATACTATGTAGAGGTCATAAAACAGTTTTGAAAGAATAGCAGGTTCAGTAGTATTCATTTGCGAAGCAAAATAAAACCTTCTTTCAGGATACAAGTATGAAACATTTTTATTATTATCTAAAACTTTGAAATAAGCTACCTCTGCTTCCCAATTAGGACCTTGATTGTTTTTAATTGACTGAAAAATTAATTTTTTATTTTCTATAAAAACTTCCTCTCCTATTTCCATGGAGGTTTCTATCTCTGTTCTCCATGCACTGGAAACAGTAGCTCCTATAATAAATATAGACACTCCTATGTGAGCGAGGCTCATTCCATAAGCTGATCTAGGGTAGTTATTAATTCTTTGAATAACAGATTTTAATGATTTTCCCCTCAAGGTTCTTTCCGCAAAATCATAAATTGTTCCAATAAAAAGCCAGCTACCCAAAAATATTCCGAGAAATGTTATTGCGGCACCACCTTTTAAATATACGAGAAAAGAAGTAGCTAAAACGCTAAAAATAAAAATAAAAATGATGCGTTCATAAACATTATCTAACACTCCTTTCTTCCAAGTAAGCATAGGACTAAATCCGCATAATAATATAGCAGGAACCATTAAAGGAATAAAAACTGATTCAAAATAAGGTGCCCCCACAGATACTTTACTAGAAGTTAGAGCGTCAACAAATATAGGATATAATGTTCCTAGTAAAACAGTAGCGGCAGCAGAAGAAAATATAATGTTGTTTATTACTATGGCCCCCTCTCTGCTTATAGGACTAAACATGCTTCCTGATCTAAGTTTTGGCGCATTCATCGCAAAAAGTCCTAAGCTTCCTCCAGTAAATAGTATCAACATCAATAAAATATAAATACCCCGGGAAGGATCAGAAGCAAAAGCATGAACTGAAACCAATACTCCAGACCTAACTATAAATGTTCCTAGTAAACTTAAAGAAAAGGCTATTAAAGCCAATAAAATTGTCCAAGCTTTTAAGGTATTTCTTTTTTCAGCCACTATTGAGGAATGGATGAGGGCTGTCGTAGCTAACCAAGGCATAAATGAAGCATTTTCAACAGGGTCCCAAAACCACCAACCACCCCAGCCTAGCTCTCTATAAGCCCTCCAAGACCCGAGCGCTATTCCTATAGTCAAAAAGATCCAAGACATCATCGCCCATGGTCTTACCCATTTAATCCAAATGGAATCAACTTGTTTTAAAATTAATGCAGCTATGGCAAATGAGAATGTAATTGATAAACCTACATATCCTAAATATAAAAAGGGAGGATGAATAGCCAAACCAATATCTTGTAAAATAGGGTTAAAACCTTCCCCTTCCAATCTCGGAGGTAGCAACCTTAAAAATGGATTTGATGTCATCAAAATAAAACTGGTAAAGGCAACTGCAATTAAGCCTTGAACCGATAAAACTATAGATTTGATCCTTAAGGGTAGTTTTTTCCCTAGTAGAGACAAAGCCATACTGTATATAGATAAAACTAAAATCCAAAGCATAAGAGAGCCCTCGTGATTTCCCCAAACGCCAGTAATTTTATATATTAAAGGTTTTTGAGAATGAGAATTTTGTGCCACTAACATTAAGGAAAAATCTGATGATATATAGGCCCACGCAAGAGCGGAAAAAGATAAAAGTACTAAGAAAAAAAATATGTAAGAAGAATAAATTGATGTATTTAAACATCTATTAGATTTCAATCGTATACCTATGATAGGTAATATAAACTGCAGAATTGCAACAGATAAGGCTAGAGCCAAACAAAAATGACCGAGTTCTATTATCACTGAAACTTTTCTTCCTCTCTCCATTTCCCAGATTTTTTAAGCGCCTCTGCTACTTCTGGGGGCATATAGTTTTCATCGTGTTTAGCTAATATTTTAGATGCTAAAAAAACATTGTCTCCTGTAATTTTTCCTTCGCATATTACACCTTGACCTTCTCGAAATAAATCTGGCAAAATTCCGATGTATTCTACTTCTATCTTATTCTGGCCATCATCTACTATAAAATTTATTGTCAAGTCTCCTTTTCTTTTTAAAGTATCAATCTCAACCAATCCTCCTATTCTGATAAGTTTCCCTTCAACGTTATTAATTTTTAAAAGTTCCGTAGGCGTATAAAAATATACCAATGAATCTCTACTTGCTAATAAAACTAAGGTACCTGATAATGAGAATGCAAAAATGCCTAAAAGTAAAAATAAA
Source organism: uncultured Rhodospirillaceae bacterium (assembly GCA_964576635.1). GTDB lineage: Bacteria > Pseudomonadota > Alphaproteobacteria > TMED109 > TMED109. The sequence continues at coordinate 1,551 of CAZNVN010000042.1, read as the reverse complement.
AATCTTCTTCTTCTTTTGATTTGAGCAATATTCATTATAACTTTTCAGACAAATCTTTATCTACTTTATTAAGTTTACTCTTAATTCTGATATTAGAAAAATAACTATTCGCTGAAAAAAGAAATAAAATTAAAGCCGCAAAAAAATAAGCTGAGGCTACATATAACAAATGACTTTCCATATTAAGTTCCCTAATTAAAAAATTATTTTTTTCCTTCTATTAAACTTTTTACAAAAATTGCTTTTAGCCTTCTCTTATATAATTCAGTCTGAGTATTTAATAAAACAAATGAAAAATAAAAACTCATAAAGGAAATGGCCATTAATATTAAAGGCACCAACATTGAAGAATGTATAGTTGGACCATCAACTCTAATAATACTAGCAGGCTGATGAAGTGTGTTCCACCAATCTACCGAAAACTTTATAATTGGAATATTAATAGCACCTATAAGGGTTAATATAGCTGCAGCTTTTGCACTCTTAGTATGATCCTCTATAGATCTTACGAGTCCAATATGCCCCATATAAATTAAGAATAAAATGAAAACTGAAGTTAAACGAGCATCCCATACCCACCATGTGCCCCAAGTAGGCTTACCCCATATAGATCCTGTCACTAATGCAATTAATGTAAAGCATGCTCCTATTGGAGCACTTGACTTACATAATAGATCTGCGAGCGGATGCTTCCAAACTAGAGAGAAGACACTCAACAAAACCATAGTAGAATAGATAAATAAAGACATCCATGCCGCGGGAACATGTATGTACATTATTCTAACAGTTTCACCCTGTTGATAATCAGGAGGCGAGTTATATAATGCGAACCAAAGACCTAATAGCAAAAATAATACCGTCGAACCTAGTGACCAAGGGTATATTTTTTGAGATACTCTCCTAAAACGACCTGGATTTGCTAAATAATTTATTATTCCTGTCATGATATTTACCTAAATTTATTCCCAACCTAATCTT
>CAZNVN010000042.1:0-563 GCA_964576635.1 uncultured Rhodospirillaceae bacterium | reverse complement strand
GCCAAGGCATAAAGGTGTCCTGCCCCTCCTAAACCACTAGCTTCTGAAAATACAGCTCCAGATACAAAAATAAGTACTGGCAACAACAAAGGTAACACTACCATAGTAATTATTACCCCCCCTTTGCCTATAGTACAAGAAAGCGCAGCAGGTACTGCCCCAATTAATGTAAGAGATGGAGTGCCTAAAAATAAAGCTATAACTAGTATCCAGCAGTATTCTATATTTAGGCCAATTATTATAGATAAAATAGGAGAAAGAATTACCAAAGGAAGACCATTAGTTAACCAATGTGAAAAACATTTCGTTATTACTACAAATTCTAAAGATATTCCAGATAAGACTAGCTGCTCTAATGATCCATCTTCATAATCTGATCTAAAAAGCCTGTCTAATGAGAGCATTGAGGAGAATAATGCAGCCATCCATATTGCCCCACCTGAAATTTTTGTCAAAAGTACCGAATCTGAACCAAAACTCAGAGGAAATATTATAATTGCTAATAAATAAAAAAATAAAGCGGCCCCTGCATCACTGCCTCCAGAGAATGTAGATTTTAAATC
>CAZNVN010000041.1:0-15059 GCA_964576635.1 uncultured Rhodospirillaceae bacterium | reverse complement strand
GTCGTGGTGAATGGTACCTTGGTGCTAAAGTTATTACCTTTAACTCAGGTAATGGATCTGTTAAAGCCTTTAACGCATCAAATGGTGATTTAATGTGGATGCGCCCACACAGCACTCCAGCTACTGGTGGTACACTATGTACAGCTGGTGGATTGGTGTTCTATGGTGACGCTGAAGGTTATTTCCACGCAGTACGTGACGATACCGGTGAAGAACTATTCCAGTTCAACGTAGGTACAGGCGTACACGGAAACCCAACAACTTATACTGTTGATGGACAACAACAAGTGTCTGTCGTAGTAGGTGCTGGTGGTGGTGGAATTTGGCCTCTAAGTTATGGCGAATGGCTTAAAAAACACACCAAAGGTGGCGGCGTATTTACTTTTGGCTTAAACTAAAAGTAGATAGCTAAGACTTTTATAAATTGGGGAGGTGTAAGGTTTCACCTTCCCTTTTTAATTTGACGAAAGACTACTTTGGAAGTAAAAAATATTGATCAAATTTTTGCAAAATGGAGTGTGTAAAATGAAGCTGTTAAATTTGTTAGTTATAATTCTATTAATAAATATATCAATGGATATTGGAAAGAAGGTTAAAGCAGGAGAATTATTGAACCAAATAAGAGAAACTCACAAATTAATATTATGTGCTGGCCCATACGCATGGCCTTACACATCAAGTAATAATTACCCTCGAGGATTTGATATAGAAATTATGGAAAGAATAGCGGCTAATGAAGATTTATATTTGGATATATACTGGGCAGAACAAAAAATGCGAGGTGGATTAGGTAAAGCACTTCGCCATTCCATTGGCAAAGGAAGATGCCATATATATATGGGACTTACAACCAGTGATAGTATGGCAGAAGAAGTTGAGGAAAAAAATCTAGTTTATACATTACCCTATTTGGGCGTTGCATATATTCCAATAGCAAATCCTGATGTTCCTGATTTTGTTCACATTGAAGAAATTAAAGGAAAATATAAGCCTGGTGTTGCCATGTCTACTGCAATTGATGGATATTTTTTTTACAATGGTTATGATAGAGATTTATGGGCAAGAAAACCTACGGAAATTGATGGGGTCGCTACACAGGAAATTCCTATAGCATTCATTATGTCTACTCAAGTAGCCAAAGCTAGAAAAAAGTATAAAGATGCTCCATTTAGAGTAATCAAATCTTTTGAGCCACCTTTAGAATTAAGATGGAATGTATCAGGCGTGCTTCCTAAAAGTGATAAGGAATTTAAAGATATGATTGATAAAAATCTTAAAATTCTTATTGAGGATGGAACAATTCAAAAAATAATAGAAAAATATAATGTCCCATATTTCAAACCTTTTGATGAAATTGCCTCTTCTTATACAGCTAAAGACTAATTTTTGAGGAGAAACAAAAATGAAATTTTTTAAAAGTATTATTTTTATATCATTTTTTATAGTAATGGGAACATCCTTTGTAAGTGATCGCTTTTTTTCAGTAGCACTATCAGCAGACAAATTTCAAGAATATGGAGGAGAAGATGACCTAGAAAACCCGTTTGAAGGCAATGCAGAAGCAATAGCTGAAGGGTACGAGAGGTTCAATCAACGTTGTTCGTATTGCCATGGCATGAGAGGTATTGGAGCTAAAGGTCCTCCCCTAACAAGAGGTTATTACAAAAAGAGTGGTAGTCTTAATATAAACCTATATTCGGTTATTGCTTCCGGATTACAAGTCAATGGACAACCCACACAAATGGGTGCTTTTTCAAGAACCTTATCTGATGAAGATATTTGGAAAATTATTGCGTATATGCGTCAAGAATACAAAGATAGAAAAGCTGCAGGTAGCGAATTTAAGTATGGTGTATACCCTTAGTCTTGATAGTTAGTTGAAAAGAAAAATGTATATAAATTGCTCTTTTTAACTTACGGGCAGTCCAATTTCTCTGAGAAGTTTTTGTAATATCATAGCAGCGTAGTCTCTGTAATCCTCAGCAACCATCATAAAAGCCCCACTACCACCGATCACACTTCTCTCAAAATATCCCCCCAAAAACGGTTCTTCATTTAATATTACTAATCCATTTATTGTAATATTATTCTCTATAGCATGATCTCGTATAGACATAGGATGTGGTCCATTATTAGACCTACCATCTCCCGAAACATCAATTACTCTTCTAGAACTTTTAAAATTATTATTTTCAATCTGGTCGATAGCAAAAAGTAATACCCCGGCAATAGACGTTTGTCCCCCAGGAATAGTTCTAGGAGAACGCCTAATAATTCTAGCATATTCAGCCGCATCAGCATTATCTTTTATAACTTGCCATCCACCTACTAAAGATTGCTCTTTATTATCTGACCACTGAACCATTGCAACTGCAATCCCATTACCTCCACTCGCCTGAATAGCAGCAACAACATCCGGATGCCTAAAGGCTGCAGCTATACCTCTTACTTGTAACTGATATTCCTCCTCATCTACACTCGAAGAAACATCTACTGCAAGTACAAGTTCCAAATCAACATTTACTTGTTGAGCAAATAAATTCTTATTAATAGAAAAAATCAATAATAATATTACTAAACACTTTAAAATATGTATCAAATTATAGTCCTTTTTTAATTAATTTTTTCTAATTCTTTTAACGACCAATTTGCTGATTGCATTACATTCTTATTTGGATCATTTAATAATAAGTTTAAAGCTTGAATAACATCATCTGTACGAATTCCCAATTCGCCTAAAGCTTCAGCTGCTAAGGCCCTATATTCTGGATTAGAATGTGTTAATTTAAGCAAAATAGCGGCCCTTGCATCAGAAGCTAATGGTCCTAATTCTGCAAATGTACGTAATATATTTGCCGTGATGATTTCTTCTTCATATTCTAGTATGTAAATTAATTCTGGAACTGAACCTTTTCCTATTGAACGAAGAGCTTGTATAGCAGACCACTGAACATTCATATCAAAATCGCCTAAGGCACTCACTAAATCAGGAACAATATCAACTGCATCAGGGCCCATGGACGCAAATACATCTATGGCTACCCTTCTAATTAATGGGTTTTCATCATTCATAAAAACTATTAACTTATTTTTTGCAGGTAGAGACCTTACCCCAAAATCGGATAGCCCTTTTACTGCTGCATAACGAACTTCCGGATTTTTATCTGATATAGCATCTAGATGAGCTTTTATAATAACGCCCATAACTTGCCTTTTAGCCTCAGTAAAGTCTATATCTAAGCTAGAATTATTTTCAGTACTAGTAGTAGGCCAAACTAATTCATCAGGATCAGCCAGCCAGCCTAGCTGACCAGGATAATTGGCATCCCTTCCTACTCTCCTCAAAGCAGTAATAGCAGCTTTACGAACCATAGGATTATTATCTAATGTTTGTTTTAACAATAAAGGAACAGATATTATTGCTCTAGCACCCAATGCACCTAAAGACCGAATGCACATAATTTTTATCTCTAATTGATTTTCTGAATAAGACAATGGTCTCTCCACCTCTTCCATCATAGCCAATACGGAGATGGGCCCCATTTTTCCCAAAGTACTTAGAGCCGCATTTCTCACAAATTTTTCATCATCTCTTAAAAGCATGACCAATTCTGGCACAGCCATTGCCGCTTTCTTTCCAAATGATTCCAAGGCGCCTGCTGCAGACCACCTAATCTGCCAATCTTCTTCAGAAAGACTTTCTATTAAGGCCGGTACAGTAAGATTTGCTTGTCCCCCTATTCTTTCCAGAGCTCTAATAACTTGCATTTTCAATTCAAAGTCTTTTTCGTTTCTTAAAATGTTTATCATCTCTGGAATAGCAAAATTAGCATTAGAAGAAAGAGCACCTAAAATTTCTATTGCTTTTAATTTTTTTGAAAGATCTCCTTCTCTCAACTCTTTTATTTTTTGTTGAACAAATTCATAATTAGCTGAAAATATTGGGTTTATAAAAATAAAATTAATTAGAAAAACCGTTATAACAAATTTTATAAAACTATTTTTATTCATTAAAACACTCTACTTAAAAAAATTTAGAAACTATCCAAATAGTTTAACTAACACAAAAAATGCTATACTAAAATAAAATTTACCTTTTTGAAAACCTAATTGTTTATTATAATAAAATATGTAACTGTTTATAAAAACTTGGAATTTTGAAATGACCGCAAGTAATGCTCTTTTTGAAGAAAATCATGATATATTTAGAGAAAGTGTTAGGCGCTTTATTCAAAAACATGTAACTCCCTATCATGAAGAATGGGAAAAAGAGGGTGTTGTACCTAGGGACTTTTGGTTAGAAGCAGGAGCAGCAGGAATTTTATGCCCTGACTTACCAACTCAATATGGTGGTCCAGGAGGAGATTTTAGACATAATGTAGTTGTTGTGGAAGAAATGATGAAGGTAGGTGCTTCTGGTCCTGGAATTTCTGTCCATTCTGATATTGTATCTCCCTACATTTTAAATTACGGTACAGAGTCACAAAAAAATGCTTGGTTACCTGGAATGTGTGAAGGAAGATTAATCAGTGCCATAGCAATGACAGAACCTGGAGCTGGGAGTGACCTGCAATCAGTAAAAACAACTGCAAAATATAAAGATCGCGAAATAATATTAAATGGTCAAAAAACTTTTATAACTAACGGACAATCTGCAGATTTAGTTATTGTGGTAGCTAAAACTGAATCTCAGCATGGTGCAAAAGGAATATCTCTTATTGTTTGTGAGGGCGATAGAAAAGGTTTTAAAAGAGGACGTAATTTAGATAAAATTGGACTTAAAGCTCAGGACACCTCTGAGCTATTCTTCGACAATGTGAGAATTCCTATAGAAAATTTATTAGGAGGTAAGAATAAAGGTTTTTATCATTTAATGGATGAGTTACCACAAGAAAGATTGAGCATCGCTGTTGCTGCCGTATCTGCAGCAGAAGCAGCTCTAGATTGGACTATTCAATATGTTAAGGAAAGAAATGCTTTTGGAAAAAAAATAATAGATTTTCAAAATACAAAATTTAAGTTGGCAGAAATAAGAACTCAACTGTCCGTTGCTAGAATTTATATAGACGAGTGTATTAATAAGCATTTAAGGGGAGATCTTGATGCTGTTCAAGGTGCCATGGCAAAATTATGGACTACTGATTTACAATGCAAAGTAATTGATGAATGTGTACAACTACATGGTGGCTATGGTTACATGAGAGAATATCCCATAGCAAAAGCATATGAAGACGCTAGAGTTCAAAGAATATATGGTGGAACGAATGAAATTATGAAAGAAATAATTAGTCGTACTTTATAATAAAATAGGAATAAAAATGATGAATGAAGCATATCTTTACGATGCACTGAGAACACCTAGAGGCAAAGGCAAAAAAGATGGAAGCCTAAATGAAGTAGCTCCCATAAAACTTGCATCACAAACATTAAAAGCTTTAGAAAAAAGAAATAATATAAATACAGAAGATGTAGATGATGTTGTGCTTGGATGCGTCCATCCAGTAGGAGAACAAGGAGCAGACATTGCAAGAACAGCTGTATTAGAAGCTAATTGGCATCAATCAGTAGGAGGTGTTCAAGTTGATAGATTTTGTGCTTCAGGATTAGAAGCAATAAATATTGCAGCTGGACAAATAATGAGTGGACAGTCTGATATGACTGTTGGCGGAGGAGTAGAATCTATGTCAAGAGTTCCTATGGGGAGTTCTGGGGGTGCTTGGATGGTAGACCCTAATGTCGCTTATAACACATATTTTGTACCACAAGGCATATCTGCTGACCTACTTGCAACTAAATATAATTATTCAAGAACTGATGTGGATTCATATGCCGTAGAATCTCAAAAACGAGCTGACAAAGCCTGGAAAGAAAATAAATTCAAAAAATCTATTGTTCCGGTAGAAGACCAAAATAAAATTGAAATTCTAAATTATGATGAACACATAAGACCAGACACCACCATGCAATCACTTGCCTCTTTAGAACCATCTTTTTCAACAATAGGAGCTCATCAAGGTTTTAATGAAGTAGCTATTTTAAAATACCCAGAAGTGGAAAGAATAAAACATGTTCATCACGCTGGAAATTCATCAGGTATTGTTGATGGTGCTGCCGCTGTTTTATTAGGTAACGAAGATATAGGAAAAAAATATGGGCTTAAACCTAGAGCAAAAATTAAATCTTTTGCCTCCATAGGCTCTGAGCCTACTATTATGTTAACAGGTCCAGCAGATTCTGCTGAAAAAGCTCTTAAACGTGCAAAAATGAATGTTCAAGATATTGATCTGTTTGAAATGAATGAAGCTTTTGCTGCTGTAGTTTTGAGGTTTATGGAAACTCTAAATATTGACCACTCAAAAGTAAACGTCAATGGAGGCGCTATCGCTATGGGTCATCCTCTCGGTGCCACTGGAGCAATGATTATGGGAACTATTCTAGATGAATTAGAAAGAAAGAACTTATCCACAGGACTTGTTACTCTATGTGTAGGAGCAGGAATGGGCACAGCCACCATAATAGAACTCGTATAATTTTAAATGGAATTTAAAAATTTTAAGCTAGAAATGGTAGATAAAGAGATTTGTATACTCTCTTTCAATAGCCAAGATACAAATATTAATACTGTAAATAAAATTGCAGTCGATGAACTGTATGAACTAATTAACTTAATAAAAAAAGATGATAGTATAAAGGGAGTTATACTTAATTCTCTTAAAAAAGATTTTCATTATGGATATAATTTAGAGCAATTATTAAAAATACAAAATACTGAAAGTTTATTTAATTTAATTTTAAAACAAAACCATAATCTTAGGTTACTTGAGTCCATAGGAAAAAAAGTAGTTTCAATACATCAGGGAAAAACATACTCAGGAGGGTTGGAGATTGCACTATCTAGTCATTATAGAATAGCTAGCGACAATCCTGAAACAACGTTTGCAATAAAAGATTTAAATTTTGGTTTATGTATGGGAATGGGAGGTTCACAGAGACTTCCAAGATTAATAGGTATAAGCCAAACAATTGATCTTATATTAAATAAAAAATTATTGACTGCCTCTAATGCGTTAGATTTGAAAATAATTAACGAAATTGTTGAAGAGAAAAAGCTTATTGAAAGGGCAAAAACAATTATCTTATCTGATTTAAGCCCTACTCAACCGTGGGATAATAAAAAATTAGAAAATTCCCACCTAAAACCATTTGGAGAAAAAAATCTTGGATTTTTTCTTGGAACAATAGCAAAAACGCATTCCATAGCAAAAAATCATTATCCAGGGGTTAAGACTTTTTTGAGTTGTATATTTGAAGGTTTGAATACTAACATTGACTCTGGTCTTAAAATTGAATCTAGAAATTTTGTATGGCTGCTAAATCATCAAGAAACTAGAACTATGATTAATACATTATTATTGAATAAACCTAAAAATAATATTGAGAATTCTAAACTTAAAGACTTTAAAATAATTTTAAATAAAAATTATGCTGCTGAAGGAATTAGGCTTTTATTAGAAGGTATATCACCGGCCTTAATAGAAAATGCAGGAAAAAGATTAGACTTTTCTAATGGACCATTAGCAGAAGCTGATAACTTAGAAATTAAGTCTGTTATTAGTCAACTGGACTCGTCTGACGCCAATGTGACTGCACTGATAGGTTTAATGGAAAAGAAAGATAGAAAAGGAAGATCAAATAAAGCTGGTTTTTATGATTATGATACTGATGAAAGAACTAAATTATGGGAAGGTTTAGAAGAATTAGTCCAAACTTCTAAAAAGCAACCGGTAGTCAACGAAATAGAAAAAAGACTATTATTTATTTTTATTAATGAATTTTCCAATAGAGCAGATGACTATATTGAGAACATGAAAGTAGAAGAACAAGATTATTTCTCTATAAAAGATTGCGGGTTTCCTGCTTGGACTGGAGGACCTTACAGCTGGTTAAAAAATTACGGTGTTAAAAACTTTATTAAAACTAGTAATCAATACTCTAAAAAATTAGGACCTCGCTTTATCCCTTCAAAAAAAATTTTAGCGTTAAAAGAAATTACTCAGGAATAAAATTTAAAACAACTGAATTAATGCAATACCTTAAGCCTGTAGGTTCAGGTCCATCATCAAAAACATGGCCTAAATGTGCATCACACGAGCCACACCTTACTTCTTTCCTTATCATTCCATGACTTTTATCCAAGTACTCTAGAACAGAAGCTTTTTTAAACGGAGAATAAAAAGCAGGCCAACCTGTCCCGCTATCATACTTATTATCTGATTTAAATAATTTTTCATTACAACAAATGCAAAGATATACGCCCGAACGTTTTTCGAAATTGAGAGCACCAGAAAAAGGCATCTCGGTTGAACCTTGAATAGCTACAGAGTATTGTTCTTTTGTTAATTTCTTTTTTTTAATCGTTTTTGACATAATACCCATACTTTTTTTTAAGATTTAAAAAAAATAATAGAATAAAAGATATTATAATATATTATAAATAATTAGCGATAAAGATTTTTCAGGAGATTACATGTTAAGTTTAAATTCGATAGATGAGTTAAAAAATTATATTGGTAAAACTACGGGGACAAGTCCTTGGATAGATGTCACGCAAAAAAGAATAAATGAATTTGCCAAGGCCACTGAAGATTTTCAGTGGATTCATATTGATGAAGATAAAGCTAAAGAAGGTCCTTTCGGTTCTACAATAGCTCATGGATTCTTAACTTTATCTCTAGCTCCTTGGATGGGATATAATACATATAAAGTTAAAAACATAGCTCATAGCGTTAATTATGGCCTTGACAGGGTTCGTTTTTTATCTCCTGTAAAAGCTGATTCCAAGGTTAGAGGTAGCTACAAATTATTAGAAGTACAGGACTTTAAAGGCAATGGATACCGTGTTAAAAATGAATTAACTATAGAAATCCAAAATAAGGAACGACCAGCATGTGTAGCTGAAACTATAGCTGTTTTATACCCAGAAGATTAGGGATACTTAAGGATATAAGTATTCTTTTTTCCACCCCTTATTAAAGGTCGTATATAAAATTCTTTCATGGAGTCTATAATCTCTTGAACGCCAAAATTCTATTTTTTCTGGTATAATTATTTTCCCTGACCAAAATGAAGGTCTAGCTATTTTTCTAGTTCCTAATTTTGCTTTCTCTAATTTAAATTTTTTTTCTAATTCTAAAATTCCACCTGGCAAAGGTTTTGACTGCTTGCTAATCAATGCACCTATTTGACTATCTCTATCTCTTGCAGCAAAATAATCGTCTGCTTCTTTAGAGGGTAGATCCACAATAGAGCCTTCTACTCTAACTTGTTTGCCCAAAGACTTCCAATGGAAACAGAGTGCAACCTTTGTGTTGCTACTAAAGTTTTCTGCCTTCTTACTATTGAGATTAGTGTAAAAAACGAATCCTCTTTCATCAAACTTTTTAACTAAAATCATTCTTGCAGAAGGAAGTCCCTTTATATCTGTGGTAGCTAAACAACAGGCATTAGGATTATTAGGTTCCAATTTTTCTGCTTCTAAATACCATTTCCTAAAAAGTTCTACAGGATCAAGTGCTTTTAATTCTTTTGCTTTCATATAACTCCTTCATCTATAATAGTTTTATTTTACAAAATAGCTTACTTTTAAATAAATAATTCTATAATATAAAACTAGGAAACTTTATAATTTCAATTATATAATGAGTATTAGTAAAAATTAACAAGCTTATTTTACAAAATATTAGTTCAAATAAAAATTTATCTTTATTTTATTTTAAAGTATATCTTTGGAATTATTAAGTTTAACTAAATGAGAGTAAAATGACTGAAAAAAAAGATAATACAGTTAGCAAAATAATGAAAGATAAAGTTGGAGTTATAATGGGCTTAGCTAATGATAAATCATTAGCCTGGGGTATAGCAGAACAATTATTTATGCATGACGCAAGTATTATTCTTACATACCAAGGAGAGATGCTAAAAAAAAGAGTCAACCCACTCGCGCAAAAAATTAATTCCCCAGCAATATTTGAATGTGATGTTTCTAGTGAAGAATCTGTCATTAAAACTTTTGATAAAATAAGCAAAGATTTTGGAAAAATAGATTTTCTTGTACACGCAATTGCATTTTCTGACAAGGATCAACTTAAAGGAAAATATATTGAAACTACCAGAGAAAATTTTTTGAAAACCCTGGATATTTCTTGTTACTCTTTTACTTCTGTTGCTAGATCAGCCTCTAAAATTATGAAACCTGGTGGAAGCATAATTACTCTCACATATCTAGGAGCAGAAAAAGTTATTCCTCATTACAATGTTATGGGAATAGCTAAGGCAGCCCTGGAATCAAGTGTAAGATACATAGCTGCAGACTTAGGTAATCAGGATATTAGAGTTAACGCAATCTCTGCTGGCCCAATAAAAACATTAGCAGCAGCTGGAATTGGAGATTTTAGATATATTTTAAAATGGAATGAATACAACTCTCCTTTAAAACGTAATATAACTCTTGATGATGTTGGCAAAGCTGCTGTTTTTTTGTTATCTGATCTAGGGTCAGGAACCTCCGGAGAAGTTTTACACGTTGATTGTGGATATCATCTTGTTGGAATGAAATCCCCTGATGCACCAGATATTTCGGTAGTTTGAGATGGCAAGTAACTCTTTTGGAAAAATATTTAAATTTACTACTTATGGAGAAAGCCATGGGTTACAGATTGGCTGCGTATTAGATGGAATCCCCCCTGGTATAAGCATAAGTGAAAAAGAAATTCAAATCGACTTGAATAAAAGACGTCCAGGATCCTCAAAATTTGTCTCTCAACGAAAAGAGAAAGATATAATCAAAATAACCTCTGGAATATTTGAAGGAAAAACTACTGGAACGCCTATCGCAATGAATATTACCAATGAGGATCAACGATCTAAAGATTACGAAGCTAATAAAGATATTTATAGACCTGCACATGCTGATTATACATATCAAATGAAATATGGAATACGTGATTACAGAGGTGGTGGACGTGCTTCTGCAAGGGAAACCGCAATGAGAGTAGCTGCTGGTTCAGTAGCAAAAAAGATTTTAATCCATATTATTAACAATAGAGTTAAAATTAGAGGGGCAGTTATCCAAATAGGTCCTCATAAGATAAATAGAAAAAATTGGAATTGGGAAGTAGTAGGAAAAAATGATTTTTTCTGTCCCGATGAAAAATGTGTTGATCTGTGGAAAGATCATCTTAACACTATAAGAAAACAAGGCCTATCTTGTGGAGCAATCATAGAAATTAATGCAAGCAATGTTCCTATTGGTCTGGGGGAACCTATATATGATAAATTAGACTCTAATATTGCAAGTGCTTTAATGAGCATTAACGCTGTAAAAGGAGTAGAAATTGGAGATGGCTTTGAAGTAGTTAATCTTACAGGAGAAACAAATGCTGATGAAATTACACTTGATAAAAATAATAAAGCTCAATTTAACTCTAATCATGCTGGGGGTATACTTGGAGGAATATCAAGTGGACAGGATATAGTTTGTAGATTTGTGGTCAAACCTACTAGTTCAATTTTAAAACCTATAAAAACTATTGATAAAAATAACAAAGAGAGAGAAATAATAACCAAAGGAAGGCATGATCCTTGTGTAGGAATTAGAGCAGTACCAATAGGAGAAGCTATGGTAGCCTGTGTGTTAGCTGATCACGCCATGCAACATATAGCAGTATCCAAGAAAATGTCACTTAAGGATTAAAAAATGAAAAAAGAAAACAATAAAGACTATATTTGGGAGTTAAACATCCAACCCAAATTTGATCTATTAGAAGATGATATGAAAAAATATATTAAAGTTTGTGAAGAAAAGCTTGGGTTAATTCCCAATGTTATTAAAGCTAATGCTTCAGATCCACAAAGACTTAAAACTTTTGTTGATTTTTATAATAGACTGATGTTAGACGAAGGATTTCTTACTAAACTAGAAAGAGAAATGATTGCCGTAGTTGTTTCAAATATAAACAAGTGTTTTTATTGTCTTGTTGCTCATGGAGCTTCTTTAAGAAAATTATCTAGAGATCCAATTTTAGGAGAAGAATTAGTAATGAATTTCAGAGCTGCGAGGATTTCCAAAAGACACAAGGTTATGTTAGATTTTGCATCTAAACTAACAGAATCTCCTGATAAAATTGAAGATTTAGATAGAAATAAATTAAGAGAAGAAAAATTTTCTGATGAACATATACTAGAAATAGCTGAGCTTTAGCCACTGACATGAGACCAAACAATGAGTATCACAATATGAATAGGTGATTATTTATTTTTTTTTGCATAAATAAAAAATTCAATATTACCCTTGGCTCCTCTTATAGGACTTTCAACTAAATTTATTACCTTCCATTTCATAAAATTTTCAATCCAATCATGAATATCACCACAACATTTTTGTCTAATTAATGCATTTTTTACGATTCCACCTTTGCTAACTTCTTTTTTTCCAACTTCAAATTGAGGCTTAATAAGTGCAACTAATTGAGCTTTGTTAGATGCCAAGGCCATTGGCGCTACTAGTATTTGCTTCAGACTGATAAAACTTGCGTCACATACTATTAAATTTATTTTTTCTGTAATTTGCACTTCTGATAAATAGCGAGCATTAGTTCTTTCTAATAAGATGATTTTTGGATTATTTCTTAGACCTAAATCTAATTGTCCGTATCCCACATCAACAGCAAAAATTTTTTTAATACCTCTTTCTAACAATACATGTGTAAAACCTCCGGTAGAGACTCCCAAATCAAGGGCTGTTTGACCTTTAACACTGATGTTGAAAACATTTAGAGCGTGATCTAATTTAACTCCTCCCCTAGAAACCCAAGGAAAATCAGGTTTTTTCAATACTATTTGAGTATCCAAAGGAAAAGAACGGCCCGGCTTATCAGATATTTTATCCTTTATCATTACCTTGCCAGACATAATCAAAGACTGCGCAAATGATTTGGAATGAGCCATACCTTTTTTTACTAACAAATCATCCAAACGTATGTAGTTTTTTTTCATCTGCTTCTAGTAATTATATAATTTGATAAATCTATTAATGTTTTTGCTTTATTGCCGTATTTTAGAAGAGATTCCATGGCCTCTTGAATATAATCTTGGGCTATTATTTTTGCTTTATCTACTCCCTTAAAATCTACAAGGGTTAATTTGCCCTGATCTTTATCTTTTCTAGTTTTTTTTCCTAAAACCTTTGAATCTCCTGAAAGGTCAAGTAAGTCATCAGTAATTTGAAAAGCCTTGCCTATCTTATCTCCAAAAAAAATCATATTATTAAAGTCTTGTTTTGAAGTATTCCCTAAAATAGCCCCAAAAGCAGCAGAACATGAAATTAATTCTCCTGTCTTCATAAACTGCATTTTTGACATATCTTTTAATGTTTTACTTTTCGGGTACAAATCCAAAATCTGCCCTCCAACTAAACCTGCTCCTCCTGAAGATTTAGCTAGATGTAAAATTAGATTTACACACATTTTTGGATCTTTTTTTCCATAATTTCTTGCCAACAAGGAAAATGACTCTGTTAATAAGCTATCCCCTGTTAATATAGCTATGGCTTCATCATATTTATTATGAAGAGTTTTTCTGCCTCTTCTATAATCATCGTCATCCATTGAAGGTAAATCATCATGTATTAAAGAGTAGGTATGTAACATTTCTATAGAAACAGCTGCTGCTATCGAATTTTTAAAATTTACGTCAAATAAATTTGCTGTTTCACATACTATAAAAGGCCTTATTCTTTTACCCCCTGAATTATTTATATATGAAATACTATTAATTAGTTTAGAAGGAAAATCAGAGTTAGTTGCCCAAAGTCGTAAATAAACTTCAAATTTTTTACAAAAATGTTCTAAATGAAGCAACAAATTCTTTTCTCTCAAAAAATTTATTCCTTTATATCTATAGGATTGATGTTGAGTTCTCCATCTTCACCCACTTCTATTTTTTCTATTCTTTCTTGAGCTTCTTTTAATTTTTTTTCACAATGTTTTTTAAGTTTAGTTCCTATTTCATACGCTTCTATAGCTTTTTCCAAATCCATAGTACCAGAATCTAATTCTTCAACTATTTTTTCTAGTTGTTTGAGAGATTCTTCAAAACTTAGGTTGCTTAACTCTTCTTTTTCAACTATTTTGCCCGACATTTTATTGTTTTATCCTTAATATTTAAAAATTAATAATTTAATTATATCACATTTGCTTGAAATAAATTAAATTTTATAGGATTATCTCCAACTTAATATTTAAAGCTTATATTACCTAAATAGTATTTCGTTAATTAGGGAAAATAATTTTGAGATCTAGTTTAATACAAATTTTTATAGTGGCTATTTTGGGCTTAAGCTCATGGTATATTTGGGAAAATTGGAATTCCCTTTTAGCCAAAAGTGACGCTAATCAAAACATTAAAAAAGCTGAACGTCCGCCTACGTCAGTTGATGCCAAACCAGTTAGAATAGATGAAGTAGTGGTAAGAATGGAAGTTATAGGGAATTTAAAAGCTTCTGATGCAATAGATATTACCACAGAAGTAAGTGGAATTATAAAAAATATTAAATTTAAAGAGGGAGAAATAATTAAAAAAGATCAAATTTTACTGGTTTTAGATTATAAAGTAGAACAGGCAAAATTAAACAACGCCAGGGCCGTAACAAATCTTAATAAGTTAGAACTTTCTCGATTAGAAGAACTTAAAGACTCTCCTTCCTTTGAGGTTGAGGCTGCTAAAGCAGCTTTAGACAATGCACAGGCCATAACTAATTCAAACAGATTAGAACTTAATCGGCTTGAGAGTTTAAAATCATCACCTGCCTTTAATGCCGCTAAATTTGAAGATTTACAAAGCACAATAGTAGCATTAAAAGCTAATGAGGCTATGGCAAAAGCTAATCTTAATATAGCCTTACAAAATGAAAAATTAACAAACTACAAAGCAAAATATGAAGATCTCCAAAACAAAATATCTGCCTTATTGGCTAATGAGGAAATCGCAAGGGCTAATTTAAA
>CAZNVN010000040.1:0-15104 GCA_964576635.1 uncultured Rhodospirillaceae bacterium | reverse complement strand
CATAAAATTTTGCTGAATCTAATAAAGGTCCATGCTTATTTATAATATCCTCCACCACATCATCAATTGGCTCCAATTTATTCTTAAACATAGAACTAAACCATGTAGGTAAAGAAAAAACATCATGCCCAGTTTTTGCGCGCGACTCTGCTTGAGCTGTAAGCAATAATTTATTCCCTACTGAAGTTATAAAATCTATTTTAATATCTACTCCATTATTTTTTCCCCAAGTTATGACTATTTCTTCCAACACATCATTTGCTCCCGGAATCCAATGATCCCATATTCCAAGTGATAATTTTCCAGCAGATGTAGCAGTTTTAACGAAAGGAGCTGCAATAGCCATAGCACCAGCTACTCCTGCTGTCTTAATAAAATCCCTTCTCTTTTGTAATCTAGCCATAAGTCGCCTCCCCCTAAAAACTACCTTCGAACCATTACATATTAATTACAATTAATTTCAATTACTTAGTTTATTTTTTTAAATTTAATCATAATAATTTAAGGTAATATTATACTAGAACCACTAGTCATCCTCCCTGAGAGTTCAGTATGAGCCTTATCTACTTCATTTAAATGATAACGCTGATTTATTTCTACTTTAAGAATACCTTTCGCTATTAATTCATGTAACTCACTTGCATTTTTTGATCTCTCAGTAGGATCTTTTGTAAAAGTTAACAACCCTCCGCATGCAACTGAAGCTGAAAGCGGTCGTAATAAATTAATGTTAAAAGACTCTATAGGTCCTGAAGAAACTCCGTAACTTACTAATCTGCCTCTAGGAGCCAAACATGCAACTCCATCCAAAAACGTATCTTTTCCCACTGCATCATAAATGACATCCACACCTCTACTTGCCGTATATTCTTTAACCCCCTCTACAAAATTTTCTTTAGAAGAAATGATTGTATGGTCACAACCAAACTTTTTTGCATAATCTGATTTTTCTTCAGTACTAACTACTCCTATTACATTTGCTCCAATATATTTTGCCCATTGGCATAATAAAAGACCTACACCCCCAGCAGCAGAATGAATAAGGACATTATGAGATTTTTTTACTTTCCATAATTCATTTACCAAATAATGAGCTGTCAAACCCTGTAAAGTTGAAGCAGCAGCAATTTCATATGAAATGTGGGAAGGAAGTAAAATTAACCTATCTGCTGCGATATTCATTACTTCTGAGTAGGCACCCAGATTCATACAATGTGTAACCCTATCTCCTACTTTAAAGTCTACTACATCTTCTCCAATTGATTCAATTTCTCCTGAAGCCTCCATGCCAATAATATATGGAGCTTGAGCATCAGGTGAGAATGCTTTTAAATTATATGCCCCATTTCGCATGTTTATATCTATAAAATTCAGTCCTATTGCATGATGTTTTAATCTTACTTGACCTTTCTTAGGTTTATCAAAACTTACATCTTCATACTTTAGTACCTTTGGTCCCCCAGTTTCATAAATTCTTACTGCTTTGCCTATTATTTCCATATGTCTTTCTCCCTATTATCAAATTATTAATTCAGCATTGCTTTAGCCAATTACAGAACCGTCATTCTTTTGTATTGTTATTACTGACGAACGAGGCAAGGAATTCTTTCCCCCTGGAAAATTACTATTACCTTTTTCACCTGGATGTTGAATACCAACAAAAATAGTTTTTTTATCTTTGCTCCAAGTAATGCCAGTTACTTCGCATTCTTTAGGTCCAACCATGAATCTTTTTATTTCTCCCGTATTAGGATTGCCAAGTAACATTTGATTATTTCCCATTCCTTGAAAATCACCTTTATTAGTATATTTTCCATCCGTCTGAATCCATAAATAACCATTACTGTCAAAGCATAAACCATCAGGTGAATTAAAAATATTTTTTTCATTTATATTCTTTGACCCTGCTTTTAAGCCAGAGTGAATTATTGGATTTCCTGCAAGCACAAAGAGATCCCATTTAAATTCTTTTCTTGTATGATCTCCATCTTGAGGAATCCAACGTACTATTTGTCCATATTGATTATTCTGACGAGGATTTGGACCGTCAATAGGGGTTTTATCCCCTCCTGCATTTGGTTTTCTTCCTCTATTTCTATTATTTGTTAAACAACAACAAACTTCGTTACTTGCAGGGCTAGATGCAACCCATTCAGGTCTATCCATTGTGGTAGCACCCACTAATGATGCCGCCTGCCTAGTATATAGACAAATTTCTGCCAAAGAAGACATCCCCGTTGTTTCCGGAGATAATTCTAACCATTCTCCAGTATTGTTTTCATAAAACCTAGCAACATAAAGTTTACCCTTTTGTAACAAATCTGATGATTCACCATCATTACTATATTTCCCATTGCTGATATAACGATAAAGATATTCTCCTCTCTCATCATCTCCCATATAAATCACTACATGTCCATTCTTTGATATAACTAGTTCCGCATTCTCATGTTTAAAACGACCCAAGGCTGTTAATTTTTTGGGATTTGAATGCGGATCAAAAGGATCAATTTCTACGACATAACCAGCTTTATTAACTTCGTTAGGATTTTTTGATATATCAAATCTTTCATCCACTTTTGCCCAGTTATAGCCCCTATCATTTACTCTAATTCCATATCTCTTCATTTCTGGTGAAATATTTATATTTTTATTACTGGAAGAGAAGTAAAAATTAAAATTTTCTTCACATGTTAAGTATGTTCCCCATGGAGTTCTACCGCTGCCACAATTATTCCAAGTGCCTAGGGCTAATAATCCTTTTAGATCATCCTTAGTCTTTAAAAGATCATGACCTTTTGCAGGGCCAGTAATATTTATTAATGTATCAGGGAATATTCTTCTATTCAGAGCTGAGTCTTCTACAATTTTCCATTTATTTGCTTCTTTCTTTATCTCTACAATAGACACACCATGGGCCGCCATCCCTTTATAAATATCATCTGTTGTTTCGGGTTTACCAGAAGAATTATTACCAAACATAATATTCAAATTTGTATATTCATTATTTACTGCTAGTATATTTTTTCCATCTTTTGAAAACAAAGCCATTCCATCATTATTATCACCAAAAGAATTTCTTTGACTCGATTGATCTCCTCTAGTTACTGCATCAAACTCTTTCTCAGTAGACCATAATGGATCACCCCAACTAACAAGTAAATTCCAATTAAAGCCTTCAGCCAACGATATTGTGTCACTGGTACTAGAGGAAATCTCTTTAAATTTGACATAATCCGCTCCTTCATTCATAGAGGATCCACTGTTTACAAATGACGTAGATATAAATGAACTCAATCCAAAAGTTACACCAGATTTAAGAACTTTCCTCCGGGAAACCATTTTTTCTGCTATTTTATTAAAATCAGACATAATATATTCTTATCTTTAAGTACCACTATATAATAAGGTATATGTTAAAATATTTTATATTTGCATTGCATAAAAATTAAATTATGAAACATTATACAAAAAACTAAAAATATAATTATGATTTATTTAAAAAACATTTTACCAATACTAATAATATTTTTCTATTTTGAAAATGCATCCTCACATGATCAAATTGATTTTGAGCCTTTGAAAACATTAGAAAGCGAAAGGCCGAATACATCTAAAGGTAAATTAAATCATATGTTTAAGTTTTCTTTAAGGTGTAGCGCCTTGCTTTACTCCTTAGGAAAAGAAACAGATAACAACAAAATAATTTCAATATCTAGAAATTTCAATCAAAGTGCTTATGTGGCATTGCTTCTAATCAAAAAGAAAAACGCAGATGCTTTGCGTAACCAGGTATCTGAATATATCAAAGAATATATAAAAATTTATACACCCATTTTGAAAAACAATTTTTCAAAGAATAATAAATATATAGAAGGTTCAGATATTTTAGAAGGAGACTTTCAATCCTGTAAAACATTTAGTTCCAAAACAAATAGCTTCCTGCGTGCAAATGGCTTTCAAGTCTTAAAATGACCCCCTCTCTTTACTCTCCCCTAGCCTGAGCTAATTCAGAAGAACCTGATTGTGTTATAAATGCAGCATCGTTCGCAATAGTACAAAAATCAAATCCCATTTCTATTCTTTCTTTTACAGTTTTTCCATTTGGACAATGCATACCAGCTTTAATATTAGTTTTTTTACACTCTTGCAATATATGACTAATTGCATCATTTACTTCATCTACAGGATTAATGGAGGGAGCATGACCCATTGTTAGAGACAAATCACTCGGTCCAATATATACTGCATCTAGCTCTTCGACAGACAAAATATCGACAAGATTGTCTACAGCCGTAGCTGTTTCTATCATTGCAAAAGTTATAATGCTGTCATTTGCATTCTGAGCATAATCGTCCCCAGCATAGATTTTTGCTCTTGAAGGTCCAAAACTTCTCATTCCTCTTGGAGCATATCGACAAGCTGAAACAAATTGATGACATTCATCTTTAGTATTGATCATAGGGCAAATAATTCCATAAGATCCTGCATCTAATGATTTCATAATGAGGGCGGGATCATTCCATGGCACTCTAACCAAAGGAGTAGCATCAAAAATCGAAATTGCTTGTAGCATTTCAACAGCTCTTTGAAAATTAACCATACCATGCTGCATATCTACCGTTACACTATCGAAACCTAATGAAGCAACTATTTCAGCACTAAAAGAATTTGGAATTGCTAACCAAGAATTTACAACTCCTTTACCATTTGACCATAATTCCCTTACACCATTTTTTTTCATTTAAAGAACACCCCCCACAAAAATAAATAAGCAATAAAGGCAAATAGTAATACAAATATCCATCAAAGCGAAAGCATTAAATAATATTTTTCAAGTACCGCAAAAAGTCTGGAGCACAACCTCATTGGGCAAAGGGGGATTAAGATAATCTTTATTAAGTGGTTGTTCTTCAAAAGGGTGAGAGAGTATTTCACAAAATTTATTAAAAAAATCATAATCTTCATTAAGGGCATTTTTAATAGCTTCCTCTACTCTATGATTACGCGGAATATAGGCTGGATTGCGTGATAGCATAAAAGATTTTCTCTCTTTACTTCCTATTTTCTCCTTATTAAGTCTATCTCTCCAATCTGATAACCAATTATTAATAGCCAATTTATCAGCAAAAAGTTTATTGAAATCTTTATCAGATTTATTCATTTCATTAGAGAGAAAACTCAAATTTCTGAAAGCATTGGTAAAATCCACAGAATCTTTTTCCATCAACTGGAGCAAATTAGAACCTAAATCGAGATCCTTAGAATATTCTTCTTTTAGACCAAGTTTTGATCTCAAAACGGAAGTCCAATCTTCATTAAACATATCATCAAACTCTTCTATCAATTCTTTAGCAATTTTGATTGAAGAATCAGTGTCTTTATTTATCAAAGGCAAAATTGAAGCAGCAAAACAACCAAGATTCCACTTAGCTATTTGTGCCTGATTATTATACGCATAACGACCAAATTGATCTATAGAACTATAAACAGTATTTGCATTATAATTATCCATAAAGGCGCATGGCCCATAATCAATAGTCTCTCCAGACAAGGTCATATTATCAGTATTCATTACCCCATGTATAAAACCTACTCCTAACCATTTTGAAATTAAACTTGATTGCCTTTTAATTAATTCTTTTAATAAATAAATATATGGATTTTCTAATTCTTCTACTCCATTATAATGTCTGTCTATAACGTGATCAGCCAGTTGTTTAACAGATTTTAAGTCATCTTTCGCAGCAAAATATTGAAACGTTCCAATACGAATATGACTACTAGCTATTCTTGTAAGAATTGCACCTGGTAAATTTTCTTCTCGTTGTACTATTTCACCTGTGGTAACAGCAGCGAGAGCCCTAGTGGTAGGAATGTTAAGCGCAAACATTGCCTCACTAATAATATATTCCCTGAGTACTGGCCCCAAACAAGCACGCCCATCTCCCATACGAGAAAAAGGTGTCAGTCCTGCACCCTTTAATTGTATGTCATATCTTTTATTATTTTTATCTAAAACTTCTCCTAGCATTACAGCTCTTCCATCTCCCAATTGAGGAACCCATGTACCAAATTGATGACCGGCATAAGCCATAGATAAAGGATCAGAGCCTGAAGCTATACGATTACCAGAAAGTATCTCTATTCCTTCTTGAGATCTAAGAAAATTAGGATCTATTCTTAATTGTTCAGCAAGTTTATAATTTAATCTTACTAAATTTGGCTTTCTAACTGGTGTAGGATTTTGCCTAAAATAAAATTGTGATGGAAGTTTAATATAGCTATTATTAAAAGTAAAATTACTTGATTGATTTAAAGTTACACCCATTGTTTCTGACGACTTTCGATGAAGTTTAATATTTTATTTTGTTAATCTCATGTTATTAATTAAAGATATGAATATATTATCATTAACAGTTTTATAATGAAATAAAACTTGTTTTATTATCACAAAAAATAATATAGGAACTTTTCATCTTGAAAAATCTTAATTCTTTATATTAAAATGTCTTTATGAGCAAAGAAAGTAATATTTATGATTTGATAATAATTGGCGCTGGCTTCGCTGGCCTATATTCGCTTTATAAGGCTATAAAACGTAACATTAAAGTATGTGTTTTTGAAAAAGGATCTGATGTGGGAGGCACTTGGTACTGGAATAGATACCCTGGTGCAAGATGCGATGTAGAAAGCATGCAATACTCGTATCAATTTTCTAAAGAGCTAGAACAAGAGTGGGAATGGACTGAACAATATGCCACACAGCCTGAAATACTAAAATACGCTAAGCATGTTGCCAAAAGATATAATCTCAAACCTCATATAAAGTTTAATAACATCATAACTTCATCACATTTTGATAAGAAATCAAGAGTATGGAATATAAAAAACAGAAAAGGTGAACAATATAAGGCCAGATTTTGTATCATGGCAACAGGCTGTCTTTCCAGTATCTACACTCCATTAATAAAAGGTGCTTCTTCTTTCAAAGGGGACATATTTCATACTGGTAATTGGCCTCATAAAAAAATTAGTTTTTCAAACAAAAAAGTAGGCATAATTGGAACTGGATCATCAGCGATTCAATCAATTCCTGTAATAGCAGAAAAAGCCAAGCATCTATATGTGTTCCAGAGGACCCCTCACTACACAGTGCCAGCCAGAAACAGATCATTAATTTACGGAAATGGGGATAATAATTTTGAAAAGAGAATAGCCCAGGGATTTGATGTCGACTTGACAGTTGAAGAAATTAAGGCCGATTATTCTAATCTTAGAAAAAAAGCAAAAAATATGTTTTCTGCTATGGCATTTGACTTAAACAAAAAATCAGCATTGGAAGTTTCGTCGCTGGAAAGAAAAATAGAATATGAATCACGTTGGAAAAAAGGCGGAGTTCCTTTTATTGGGGCCTTTATAGATCTTAACACGAATAGACAAGCAAATGATACTGCTGCTGAATTTGTTAGGAATAAGATCAAACAAACTGTTAATGACCCACAAATAGCCAAAAAATTAGTTCCCAATTACACCATAGGATGTAAACGCCTAGCAGTTGATACGAATTATTATGAAACTTATAATAAATCAAATGTCACACTTGTTGATTTAAAAGATAATCCTATAAAAAAAATTACTACAAAAGGCATTCAAACTACTCGAAAAGAATACTCTTTTGATTCTCTTGTATATGCAACTGGATTTGATGCTATGACAGGCGCTTTAATGAATATTGATATTAGAGGTTCTAATGGAATAAAATTATCTAAAAAATGGGCAGATGGACCAAAAACATTTTTAGGTTTAGCCGTTCAGGGATTTCCAAATCTTTTCACTATTACGGGACCTGGAAGCCCATCTGTTTTTACAAACATGATTACCTCTATAGAACAGCATGTAGACTGGATATTTGATTGCTTAGACTACTTAGATGCTAATGGAATAGAACTTATAGAAGCCAGTGAAAAATCTGAAAAAGACTGGGTGCAACACAACCAAGATATGGCAAAACCACATATAAGGTCTTCATGTAGTTCTTGGTATATGGGATCTAATGTAGAAGGAAAACCCGAAGTATTTTTGCCATATGTCGGTGGTTTTCCTGCATACGTCAAAAAATGTGAAGAAATATCTAAATCAGGATATAAAGGTTTTTTGCTGACAAAATAGATTATATTTACCAACTAATCTATTTCTTTAATTTTTCCAGAATCAAAAATAGTTTTGATTAATCCTAGTTCTTTTATTCCCAATTTAACTTTATCCTCGGTTTCTTTTTCAACCCTTAATACTTTTTTCAAATTTAAAGCAACTTCAGCTATTGATAAATTAGGTACTACTACTATTCCATCTAAATCTGCTACTATTATGTCTCCTGAATTAACATGAATTCCGCCTATTACTATTGAGGTGCCAACTTTTCCAGGACCATTTTTAGCTGGAGAATTAGGAATAACACCCTTGCTAAAGCAAGGAATACCTACTTTATTTATACCCACTAAGTCGCGGACAAAACCGTCAGTAACAAAACCTTTTACACCTCTGTTTTTAGCTATGCCTAACATAATGTCTCCCATTACTGCAGTTGACTCAAAGTTGTCTGTAGATGCAATTATAATATCTCCTGGCATAGACATTTCTATGGCCGCAATGGCAGCTAAATTGTCTGCTGGTCCACATTGACAGGTTAACGCTACACCACAAATTGAACTATTATCTGTAACGGATTTAATTTTTCCATCCATAGCACCTAACCCTCCCATAGCATCTACGATATGGCCCGTTTGAGCATTATGAAAAGAGGCTATCTGCCTTTTTGTAGGTCTTTCAAATTTTTTTTTAATTGTTAGTAATGGTGCATCCTCGATCATTCTTAGCTCCTTAATTTTAATACATTTATAAATTAGCTATCTAAATATTATGTTACCATACTCATCTATAAATATAAATTAGGAGAAGGAAAATGGATAAAGCAATAGTTATTGGAGTAGGCCCAGAACAGGGACTAGGTTCAAAAATATGCCAAAGAATCGCAAAAGAAGGACTACATGTATTTATCGCTAGTCGTGATGAGACTAATATAAAAAATTTAGCTTCTAAAATTGAAAGAGATGGAGGCAAAGCTTCTGCTATAAGAACAGATGCTACGAATGAAAAACAAGTAGTATAATTATTTGATGAAGTTGGTGAAGGACTAAAATTAGCTATATATAACCCAGGCAATAATACTCCTGGAAAAATCATAGATATGAATGCTGATTATTTTTCAAATAGTTGGAAAATTTGTTGTTATGGGGGTTTTTTATTTGGAAGAGAAGCAGTCAGAAGATTTGTACCTAACGGGGTTGGGACATTACTTTATACAGGGGCGAGTGCATCACTAAGAGGAAAAGCAAATTTTGGTGCTTTTAATTCTTCTAAAGCTGCTCTTAGAGTACTAGCACAAGCTATGTCCAAAGAATATGGTCCTGAGGGAGTTCATGTGGGACATATTATCATTGATGGAGCAATCGCAGGAGAAAAATTTATTAATAATAGACCAGAAATTGCAAAAAAGCTCGGGGAAGAAGGAATGATAAATTTAGAAGGAATAGTGGAGGGATATGTGTATATGTATAATCAACCATCAAATGCTTGGTCATTCGAATTAGACTTGCGTACTTCAAAAGAAAATTGGTAAAACTATATTTTAAAAATTAAAGAAAATAAAAATATATATGAAAAAGCCAACTTTAAGAAAATCTATAGAAATAAAAGAATATCATAATTTTAAGTGGGAAGACCATTATAGTTGGGTTCATCAAAAGGATATTCTGGATGTTTTGAGAGATAGTTCAAAATTAAATTCAGAAGTAAGAAAATATCTTGAAGATGAAAATAAATACGTAGATTTTCAACTCAAAGACGCAAAGCAAACTCAAAAAATACTCTTTAGTGAAATTAAGGGAAGAATTAAATTAGATGATAAATCTCTCCCATTTAAAGATGATAGATACGAATATTGGTCAGAAACTACGAAAAAAGGAAACTATAGCAAAAGACTAAGAAAAAAAATTGGTACCAATAAAACAGAAATAATCTGGGACGGAGATAAAGAGAAAAAAAAAATTGGTTCAAAATTTTTTGGTATTGGAGATTTGACAGTAAGTTGGAACGATAAATTATTGGGTTACTCATTGGATACCCTAGGTTCGGAATATTATACAATTTACTTAAGATCAATAAAATCTAAAAAACTTGTTACAGAAAAGATAGAAGAAACTTCTGGAGCAATCAGTTTCAGTTTAGATGATAAATATATTTTTTATACTAAGCTTGATAAAAACAGAAGGGCAAAAAAAATTTACCAGCACGAAATAGGTACAAGACTAAAAGATGATAAATTAATACTAGAAGAAAAAGATGAAAAATATAGTGTAGGCATAATTGGTCATACTTCTGATAAAAAGTTTTTTTTATTAAGTAGTTCAGATGGTGTCTCGAATGAAAAATACTATTTTTCCATAGATGAAAATTTACCTAAACCAAAATTATTTAAAAAAAGAAAGAAAAATATAATATATTCCCTAGATTCTTGGGACAAACATTTTTATATACATACCAATGAAAATGCAGAAGATTTTAAAGTTTGCAAATGTTCACACAAAAATGCACAAAAATGGAAAGATTTCATTCCTGCAAAAGAAGGAGTCCTAATTGGAGGAGTCCACTTTCTCAAAAACTGGATGTTTAGACGCGAGTCTAGAAATGCATTAAGTGAAGTATATGTAAGGAATTTAAAAACTAATAAAGAAAAGCAAATTACAGTTTTAAAAGAAAAAATAGAAAACCTAGGATTATCTCTACTCCAAAAAGATAGACATACTGATCTGTTATATTTATCTGTTGAATCTCCTAGAACGCCTAACGAGACCTATCTTTACAACCTAAAAACTGACAAAAAAAAATTGGTTAAAAAACAGGAAATACCTTCAGGTTATAATCAAAATAACTACATCGTAGAAAGATTATATTGTAAAGCTCATGATGGAGAAAAGATTCCCATAACCATAATTAGGCACAAAAAAACAAAATTAAATGAAAACACTAATCTTCTTTTATATGGGTATGGATCGTATGGATCATCTTCAGGCACTGGTTTTTCTACAACTAGGTTAAGTTTAATAAACAGGGATATAGTATTTGCCACCGCACATATTAGAGGTGGAATGGAAAAAGGGATGCAATGGTGGAAAAATGGGAAAATGCTTAAAAAGAAAAACACTTTTAAGGACTATATTTCTACAGCAAATTTTTTAATTAAAAAAAAATATACAGGAAGAGGAAAAATAATAGGATTGGGAGGAAGCGCAGGCGGTTTATTAATGGGAGCTGTAGTAAATAAAGCTCCCGAATTATTTCTAGGCATGATTATGGCCGTACCTTTTGTAGATCCTCTTACTACCAACCTAGACCATTCATTACCCTTAACTGCAGGGGAATTTGATGAATTTGGAAATGCAAAAAAATATAAAAATCATTTCAAATATATATATTCTTATGCACCCTATAATAATATAAAAAAAATTGATTATCCTCATATTTTCATTACGACAAGCTTATCCGATTTCAGAGTCTTATATGATGAACCTACAAAATTTACTGCTAAACTTAGAGAATATAAAACAGATAATAATCTCCTGCTCCTTAAAACAGAAATGGATGCTGGTCATAGCGGGCAGTCTGGAAGAGATGGGAGTATTGAGGATGTAGCCTTGGATTACTCATTTATATTAAAAATTGCTAACAAATTAAAAAAATAAATATCTAATAGAAAGAAATATTGTTCACATCAATCAACACTTCTTGTTCATAACCGAAGGCTACAATTGCTATTGATGTAATTTTTTTAGGCTTAACTTTTTTGGAAAGCATAATGCCAGAACGCTCAAAAATATCGTAAGCAATTTTTATTTTTTTCCAATCTTGAGTTACCTCAAAAGGAGCTTGATAATACTGCCAAGGCAATATCGTACCAGTAGTTCTAATATGTAAGAAATATTTTTGATTGTTACCTCTAACATTGACTACAAGTCCTTTACTATCATTATGACCTGTACCATTTACTTCCTTGCGAAATTGTATAAAGCCTCCATTGTTCTCTAAGCTCACATATCCGGTCATTCGGGCAAATGAGTAGCCTTCCATATTAATAAATTCTAACTTACCATCAGAAACACCCCCCATAACCTGATCTGAAATAAATTCCCAGTCTTTTTCTTGACCAACTGTAAAATCTTCAAAAACCATCATTTTTGCACCTAAAGGTAGGGAAATAAAAAATACAATTATTATAAATAGTTTTTTAAGAATTGGTTCTCTTTTTAACATTGATGAGATTGTTCGCATAATAATATCCAATACAACTTACTACTATAATTATATATATATATATACACTTTTTTTCTTCATAAAATCTTCATAACAACTAGATTAGTAATCCATATCTATGGGTTATACGTAAATAGAAACAAAGTCCCCAACTTGACAGGAGACAGAGTTATGATTTTCTTCTCCCCCAAATCTTTAACTCCAGTCTCCTGTTAAAATAAAGAGATCATATAAACATGTACTTTATAAAAAATATTAAATTTGGCATTAAAGAACCTACATCTGGCAAGAAAAAAGTAATAGCGGGATCCTCTATAGGAAAGAGTAAAAATTTAACTTCTTCAAGGATAAAACTACAGAAAAACAAAAATAACCGTAAAGGATTTTTGTTTTCAAAAATAAATTTCAGAAATAAATAATTTATTGTTTTTTAGTGCACATGCATATCTGAGTTATAATTTAAATTTATAATCCAATACCGCCTTCATTACTGAACTTGTAGAGCTTGGTCGGGTTGATCTTAATTCCAAAATCACATCTCCACTGTTCCAATCAATTTTAATTAATCCAAAATTTGCCTGGGTTACAATATCTCCAACTTGATAAGAGTCATTTTCACTTACTAAAAAATGAAGTGGCTTATTTAAAGAACTAGAAGTTATTTCTAACAATTGAAGATCATGAAATTTTTTAGAATATATCCCTCCTATATGCCTATCACCTGAAATAATAATAGTTTTTACATCCTTTGAATTATTGATATAAGAATAAAGTCTTTCCTGCTCTAAAGGAAAATTTCCCCATTTATCCCAACCATGATCAGTAGCAAGCACTTGAAATGAAGAAACTATAACGCGAAGATCTACTTTTTTCTTCATCTTATCTTTTAGCCATAACCACTGGTCTTGCCCCAAAATAGTTTTACTGTCGTCTACATCAGGAATATATCTTTCTTTACCTTTTTGTCCCCATTCATCAGTAACAAGAAACTCAGATTTAAAAAAACGAGTATCTAGTATTAAAATTTGTAATTTTTTATTTTTATATAATAAAATATATTCCTTATATAAACCGTCATGAATATTACGATCATCATCCTTATCTATCTCAAAGAAATTCATAAAAATCTTTTTGGCCCTAATCTTAAAAGCATGACTCACATCGCCATGATTTGAACCAAAATCATGATCATCCCAAATAGCAATTAAAGAAATTTGCTCTTTAAAATCTTTAAAGTGAGAACTTTTTTTGAGAGAATTATACGCATATTCTAGCGTATCTAAATTAGATCCTGAACTTTTTGGGTACACATTATCACCTGTCATAATAAAAACATCTGGATTATAACTTTTGATGACCTCCCAAAATTTTTGTGAATAAGTTTGATCATTACAAGAACCAAAACCAATAATTGATATACTGGAATTTATAATTATTTTATCTGCTAAAACATGATAAGAATCTTTAAAAACTGATAAAAATAATATCAAACATATACTAAAGAATATTTTAAAAAAATATTGTAATATCATAATGAATACCTACATGCCAAATACAGAACATTACATAATTATCTCACACAAACTAAATATTAACAAAATTTGGAAAAAAATTCTTATGAGAATCCAATATTTGTGATCTCATATTCTTCACCTAGCAGGTCTGTACCAAGAAAATTAGCTATATCTTTGTTTGTAATTTCATGCATAATAAATTAAAAAATAACATAAACTAAAAATACAGCCAATTGTGATAATGAATAATAATAATATAAGTATTTATATCGACTTCAAGAGCCCCTATACATACTTAGCAATAAAGCCTTCCAAAGAATTTGCAAAAGATTTAAAACTTAAAATAAACTGGCTACCCTATGTACTAGACATACCAGAATATCTTGGAAGTGCAAAAGTAGATAACAAAGGTAAAGTTCTAGAAAGTAATAGAAATGATCATCAATGGCGTAGGGTCAGATATTCTTATATGGATTGTAGACGCTACGCAAACCTGAGAAAAATGACTGTGCTTGGGCCACAAAAGATATGGAATACTAGACTTGTATCTATTGCACTTTTGTGGGTAAAGAAACAAAATCCTCTATTAGTAGAAGATTTTATTGACCATATTTTTTTGAATTTTTGGAAAAGAGAACTTGACATAGAAAATTTTGATATTGTTGAGACAATTATAGAAAAATGTGGGATTTCCCTGTCAGGATTTAAAGAATGGGAAAAAAGTGCTGGAAAAAAAGAACTAGATGTGATTATGAATGAAGCTCATAAAAAAGGTGTTTTCGGAGTACCAAGTTACTTGGTTGAAGATGAACTATTTTGGGGCCGTGAACAGATTCCTTTGATTCGCGCAAAAATTACAGGTAATTATGAAGAAGTTATATAACATTTATCTATAAAGAATTTCCTTCATTATACATTTCTGAAATATCAAACTCTTTTGATTAGTTTCTTATGATATATTGGGAACAGATCCGTAAGTAATTCCTTTATTCCAGCTTTCAACATATTCTGCTATAGATACCGTCCATCCATTTTTAATATCCTCATCAAAATATTCAAAAAGAATGCCATCGGGCGCATGCATAGATAAAAGTACAGTACCTCCATCCTTCCCTCCATGTTCTAGATGAGGACAAGCATGTGCAGTAGTCAATGCATAGTCTCCTTTTTTTCGATAAATATACTTCTTTGTTCCGTCTGCCTGTATTTCAGTTAAAT
>CAZNVN010000039.1:0-15280 GCA_964576635.1 uncultured Rhodospirillaceae bacterium | reverse complement strand
TAAAGTAGATAGATCTGGTGCCTATGCAGCAAGATATATAGCTAAAAATATAGTTTATGCAGGGCTAGCGGAACGTTGTACGATACAATTAGCTTATGCAATAGGTGTTACCGAGCCTTTATCTATATACTTAAATACACATGGCACAGGAAATCTTGAAGCTAAGGATTTAATTAATTCAATAAGAAGAGTATTTGATTTAACGCCTAGGGGTATAAATGATATGTTAGAATTGTCACAACCTAAATATCTACCTACTGCTTCTTACGGTCACTTTGGGAGAGATTCATCTGTAGAAAAAACGTTTACATGGGAAAATACAGACCGTTCGAGATTAATTCTAGAAGAAATAAAATAAATCAAGATATGAATAAAAGGCTATTTGGAAGAAAAAAAGGATATCCCTTAAAGTTAGCAAAGCAAAAACTTTTTGATGAAGTCTTTCCCAAGTTAAGATTGAGCAAAAAAACAAAAATAAATGAAGAAATTTTTTCACAATTTCCTTCTTTAATAGATACTTTTTGGTTAGAGGTTGGTTTTGGAAATGGAGAGCATCTTAAATGGCAATTAGAAAGAAATTCTAACGTGGGTTTTTTTTGTTCTGAACCTTATTTAAACGGAGTAGCAAGTCTAATTTCATCATTAAAAAAAGAATATTTTGATAGAATTAGAATTATGATGGATGATGCAGAATTTCTCTTAGAACTTCTTCCTCCTAGAATTATTTCGAAAGTCTTTATACTATTTCCAGATCCTTGGCATAAAAAGAAGCACTATAAAAGAAGATTTATTAATGAGAATACTATTTTAAAAATTGCTAATGTACTAAAAAATAACGGTGAAGTTAGAATAGCGACAGATAGTAAGTCCTACGTTGCCTGGATACTTCACCATTTTTTAAAATCAGAACAGTTTATCTGGAAAGCAAGCAAGAAAGATGATTTTTTAATTAAACCTTCAGATTGGCCTGCAACAAGGTATGAAAATAAAGCTATTTCTTTGGGAAAATGTCCAGTATTTCTTATATTTAATAAGAAAAATTCTAAACAGCATTAGACAAATTATAAAATTTTCTGTATAGTTCCTACAAAATAGGAATTTTTTAATAGGGCCGACAGGCCTTATTTTTTTTGGAGAATTGTATTTGAATGAAGAATTAATATCTAAAATAGTTCAATCGAATGAAATGAAAGCTATTGCTCCACAGATAATAGATATATTGAGTAAAGAGGGTTATAGACTTATAAGGGTTAGAAAATTTAAGGGAAAAAAAGATACAATGCAATTTATGGTAGAGCGAAAAGATCTAGAAGCAATGTCGTTAAAGGACTGTAAAAAGTTGAGCAAATATATATCTACTATATTGGATATGGAAAATCCTATTAAAAATAATTACTATTTGGAAGTTTCTTCTCCTGGATTAGAAAGACCACTAATAGAATTATCTGACTTTAAGCGATATAGAGGTAACGTTATCAAAATAAAAATTAACAGTGATAAAATGCAAAAAGTGAGTTATACGGCATTATTAGTTAATTGTGAAAATCAAAATTTAATTATTCTAGATAAGGAGACGGGAAAGGAAATATCTGTTCCTTATGGATCAATTTCTGATGCTCATATAGTTCCTGAATATGAAAAATTGATGAGAAATAAAATTGTAGAGGTGAATTAATGATAGAAGATGAATGGAAAAAGTCTATAGCAAGGCCTGAGCTGTTACAAATAGCTGAATCTGTTTCTAGGGATAAGTCTATCGATCAAGAAATAGTTATAAAAGCTATGGAACAGGCAATTCAATCAGTTGCTAAAAGGAAATACGGGCAAGAGTTAGAAATAAAAGCTGGAATAAATAGAAAAAGTGGAGAAATTGAAATTGCTCGAGTGTTAAATATAAAAGAAACGGTTGAAAATCCTGCAAGGGAAATTTCCCTAAAAGAAGCTAAGAAAAGAGATGAGTCAGCGCGCTTGGAAGATTATTTTTTGGATCCCTTGCCTCCTATAGAGCTTGGTAGAGTAGCTGCGCAAACTGCAAAACAGGTAATAACGCAGAGGGTAAGAGATGCCGAGCGAGAAAAACAATATGATGAATATAAAGATAGGGCTGGAGAAATAATAAATGGATTAGTTAAAAGAATTGAATATGGAAATGTTATTGTGGATTTAGGGAGAGGGGAAGCATTTATTAGAAGAGATGATGTGATACCAAGAGAATCTTTCAGACCTGGAGATAGGATTAGAGCTTGGATTGTGGAAGTTAAAAGAGAACAAAGAGGTCCGCAAATATTTTTATCTAGAACGGCCAATGAATTTATGGATAAGTTATTTACTCAAGAGGTTCCAGAAATCTATGATGGAATTATTGAAATAAAATCTGTAGCAAGAGATCCTGGTAGTAGGGCTAAAATTTCTGTTTTATCAAAAGATGCAACTATTGATCCTGTTGGAGCATGCGTGGGAATGAGGGGGAGTAGAGTACAAGCTGTAGTGGCTGAATTACAAAATGAAAAGATTGATATTATTCCTTTTTCAACTGATACAGCTACTTATGTGGTTAATGCATTAGCCCCAGCTGAAGTAACAAAAATTGTGTTAGATGAAGAAAACAATAAAGTTGAAGTAGTAGTTCCTG
This sequence comes from uncultured Rhodospirillaceae bacterium, assembly GCA_964576635.1. GTDB lineage: Bacteria > Pseudomonadota > Alphaproteobacteria > TMED109 > TMED109. The sequence continues at coordinate 12,648 of CAZNVN010000039.1, read as the reverse complement.
ACGAACACCTGAGTTTAGCTATAGGGCGTAGAGGACAGAATGTTAGATTGGCATGCCAACTTACTGGTTGGGATATAGATATTCTCACGGAAGGGTCCGAATCTGAAAGAAGAATTGAAGAAATGAGTAATGTATCTAAAATGTTTATTGACTCTTTAAATGTAGATGAAGTTATAGCTCAATTATTGGCAACAGAAGGATTTACATCTTTAGAGGCCGTAGCTTATGTTCCTATAGAAGATCTTCAAGAAATAGAAGGCTTTGATCCACAAGTTGCTACAGAACTAAAGGAAAGAGCAATAACTAGCCTTAAAGAGAGAGACAAAATACTTCAAGCGGAATTGAAAAAACTTAAAGTAGAAGAAGAATTAATAAATTTTGAAGGGCTAACAGTACCTATGGTAGTTGCTTTAGGAAAAGAAGGCATAAAAAACGTTGAAGGGTTAGCAGATTTGGCTAATGATGAACTTAAAGAAATATTAGGTACGATAAAAATTTCAGCTAAAGATGTTGATGAAATAATAATGAAAGCTCGGGCCCCTTTATTTGAAAAAATAAGTGAAGGCGAAGATGAAATTAAAGACGAAGATAAAAATGAACAAGGCTAAGTTTTAAATGTAGAAGGATAAGAGAGTGAGTGATAAATCCGAAAAAAATACCGAAGAAAAAAATAATAAATCAAGATTAGGACTGAAGACTGATCGCTTGGAGCTTCGTAAGACAATTGATAGCGGAACTGTTAGACAATCTTTTTCACATGGGAGGACTAAATCTGTTTCAGTAGAGATTAAAAAAGTAAGAACTTATAAGCCCCAAAACATAGGTACTAGTTATGTTGAAGATAATGAGGAAAATAGGAATAATATAAAAAAAGAACTAGAAGATGATCTTTCTGATAAGGAGCGTGATGTAAGATTAAAAGCTCTTGATCAGGCGAATAAAAATTTTACATCAAAAGATTCTACTCAACTTGAAGTTAAAAGTGATGGTGAGAAAGAGAAAAATAATAAATCTCAGACGGAATCAGCTTCTTCACCAGTTCAAAAAGAAGATATAGATAGTTCTATAGATACAAAATTAGAAAATACTAATATACCACTCCCTGTTAAAGAAACTGATTTAGACAGAAGTGCTAGAGCTAGGAAAAATGAAGAAGAATTAGAAGTAGATAAGAAACAGAATAAACGAAAATTATCTTTAGGGCGTGACTATGTAGGAAGAAGAAGCAAAAAAAAACTTAGTGTCCATCAGACATTTGAAGATGATGATAGACAGCGATCTTTAGCTTCTGTAAGACGAGCTAGAGAACGTGAAAGAAGAATGTCATCCTCGGAAGGAGGGGGATCAGAAGCTACAAAAAAAATTGTTAGAGAGGTAATTATACCGGAGGTGATTACTGTACAAGAGCTAGCTAATCGTATGGCCATCAGGAGTGCAGATGTAGTCAAGGCGCTTATGAAAAATGGAGTTTTAGTTACGGCTAATCAGAATGTAGACGGAGATACAGCAGAACTTGTGGTCATAGAGTTTGGACATACAGTAAAAAGAGTTTCTGACTCTGATGTTGAAATAGGCCTAATTGATAATATAGATAATTCAAAAGGGAAAGCTAGAGCTCCTATAGTTACTATAATGGGGCATGTGGATCATGGTAAAACTTCGTTATTAGATGCTATTAGAGCTACAGATGTAGTAGGTAAAGAATCTGGTGGGATAACCCAGCATATAGGCGCTTATCAAATAGAAACAACTAACCAACAGAAAATCACTTTTATTGATACTCCTGGTCACGCAGCTTTTAGCTCTATGAGAGCGCGTGGCGCAAACATAACAGATATTATAGTTTTGGTTGTAGCCGCTGATGATTCTGTTATGCCCCAAACTATAGAAGCTATTCAGCATGCTAAAGAAGCAAGCGTTCCAATAGTTTTAGCTATTAACAAGATTGATGTTGAAGGATCTAATCCAACTAAAGTTAAACAAGATTTGTTACAACATAATATTGTTACTGAGGATATGGGAGGTGAAGTCGTTGTAGTAGAAGTATCAGCTATTAAGAAGAAAAATTTAGATCAATTAATAGAATCAATTCTTTTACAAGCTGAACTACTTGATCTCAAAGCAGTATATGAAGGCCCATCATCAGGAGTTGTTTTAGAATCTAGAGTAGATATAGGAAGAGGTATTGTTTCTAATATATTGGTCTCTAGAGGTACCCTTAAAATTGGAGATATAGTTGTAGCTGGAGCTAATTGGGGTAAAGTGCGAGCACTGATGAATGATAAGGGTGAAAGAATAGATTCCGCGGAACCTACAGTTCCTGTGGAAGCATTGGGTTTAAATGATGTTCCTCAAGCAGGTGATCAATATGCAGTTGTTGATAGCGAATATAGAGCAAGAGAAATTGCTAATTATAGAAAACAAGCTGCTCTGAAAAAGAATAATCAATCTTTGCGAGGTGCTGAAGTTATTAGTGCTGATCAGATGTTAAATCAGATCAAAGAAGGAAAAAGAAAAGTTTTGCCAATAATATTAAAGACTGATGTACATGGTTCTATGGAGGCAATAAATTCCTCTTTGAAGGAAATAGAACATGAAGAGGTCGCAGCTCAAATTGTATTGTCAGGAGTTGGCGCTTTAAATGAGAGCGATTTAATGCTTGCACTAACGTCAAATGCTGTGGTAATGGGATTTAACGTAAGGGCAGATATGCCTGCAAAAAAAATAGCAAAACAAAATAGTATTGAAATAAAATATTATTCGGTAATATACGAATTAATAGACGATGTTAAAAATTTATTGTCCGGATTAATGGCTCCTATACAAAAAGAAAGTTTCCTTGGTTATGCATCTATAAAGAAAATTTTTAAAATTTCTAAGGTAGGAAAAATAGCAGGTTGTGAAGTAACAGAGGGAACTGTTAAAAAAGGAGCTAAAGTAAGGTTGTTGAGAGATAATGTAGTAATACATGAGGGAGACCTTTCTACATTAAAACATCATCAAAATGAGGTTAAAGAGGTAAAACAGGGAGTTGAGTGTGGGATGTCCTTAGTTAATTATGATAATATAAAAGAAGGAGATCTAATTGAGTGCTTTGAAATTAAGTTTGAAAAGCGCACTTTATAAATAGTTAGTAAGATTATGAATAGAAAGCCATTATTAAAACCTACAAATAGGCAGTTACGGATAAGTGAAACACTTAGGAAAGTTATCTCTTATAAACTTCAACAATATAATTTTAAGGAAGTAATATTAAACAACTCTACAATATTAGTTACTGAAGTAAGAGTTTCTAATGATTTAACTAATGCACGAGTTTATGTAACTACTTTAGGAGGACAAGATAACTCTGAAAGTTTAATTGAGGCGCTAAACAATGAATTTAGAAAGCTTATAGGACCTATAACCAGAGGCATGAAATTAAAAAAAACTCCAAAATTGCGCTTTCTTCTAGATGATAGTTATGAGCGACAAACTTATATTGATAATTTGATAAAAAACGCTAAGTCTAGTTATAGGCTAGGTAATTAATGAATGGTAAAACTATGAAAAATGAAACCATCAGTGGTTGGCTTAATATAAATAAAGAACCAAACATCTCTTCTGCACAGGTTGTAAATATGGTAAAAAGAATAACGAAAGTAAAAAAAGCAGGTCATGCAGGTACATTGGACCCTTTAGCTTCTGGGGTTCTACCTATAGCAATAGGATCAGCGACTAAAACTGTTAGGTATATGATGAATAGCGTGAAAACGTATGAATTTATTATCAATTGGGGTTGTGGAACAGATACAGATGATAAAGAAGGGAAAATAATAGCTCAGAGTATGAAAAGACCAAGTAAAGAAAAGATAATAAAAAACCTAGCTAAATTTGAAGGAAATATATTTCAGATACCTCCTAACTATTCTGCTATTAAGTTAGATGGAGTTAGGTCTTATAAATTAGCGAGACAATCTAAAGAAATTAAATTACCTGTTAGAAAAGTTAAAGTTGAGAAATTAGAATTGTTAGAATATATAAACGCCGATTATTCTAGGTTTTATTTAAAATGTGAAAAAGGTGTATATGTAAGGTCGATAGCAAGAGATTTGGCAAAGTTATTAGGAACATACGGACATGTAAATAAATTATGTAGACTTTCTGTAAATAATTTTTATTATAAGGATGCGATTTTACTTGCAGATCTTTCTAAGCTAGTAGATAAGTCTTCTATGTCTAAGTGTATTCATCCTATTTCTGTTGTGCTGGACGACATCCCGGCAATAGATTTGGATGAGCACAAGGCTAATTTACTATCTAATGGACAAAAAGTTTTATTTTCTGAAGATGGTTTAGACAAGGTAGAAATTATTGAAGAAGTTTATATTACTTGTGCTAACAGTCCATGGGCTATAGCAAAATATGAAAAAGGATTTCTTTTGCCCAGAAAGGTTTTTTAAATATTAAATTAAATGGAGAATAGAAGGTGTCGATTACTACAGAAAAGAAAAAAGAAGTTATAAAAAAGTTTGCAACCACAAAAGGGGATACTGGTTCTCCTCAAGTGCAAGTAGCGATTTTGACTGAAAGAATAAATAACCTTACTAGTCATTTTAAAAATCATGATAAAGATATCCATTCAAGAAGAGGTCTTTTAAAGATGGTTAACCAGCGTAGAAAGTTATTGGATTATATAAAAAACAAAGATGATAAAACTTACTTAAAAATAATAAAAGATTTAAATCTACGTAAGTGATATTAATTTAGTTGTTTATAAGCAATATGGAAGATGTTTTTGTATTTAATAATTTTATTTTAATTAGGTAAGTAGTTTTGAAAAGGAAATTGTATGTTTAATGTTTATAAAGAAGAAGTAAAGTATGGTGAAAAAAAACTTATTTTGGAAACGGGAAGAGTAGCTCGTCAAGCAGATGGGGCAGTTTTAGTATCTTATGAAGGAACTCAAGTACTCTGCACAGTGGTGGCAGCGAAAACTAAAACGGAAAATCAGGATTGGTTTCCTCTATCAGTTCATTATCAAGAAAAATATTTTGCGGCGGGCAAAATCCCAGGAGGGTTTTTTAAGAGAGAAGGTAGGCCTACTGAAAAAGATGTTTTAACTTCTAGGTTAATTGATAGGCCTATCAGGCCACTATTTGTGGAAGGATTTATGAATGAAGTGCAAGTAATATGTACTGTACTTAGTCATGATCTAGAAAATGACCCTGATATTCCAGCAATTATTGGGGCTTCAGCAGCTCTGACTTTATCTGGTGTTCCATTCCTGGGTCCTATAGCGGGAGCTCGAGTGGCTAGTATAAAAGGAAAATATCTATTAAATCCTACTTATGAAGAATTAAATAGTTCTGATTTAGATTTAGTAATTGCAGGTACGTCTGAAGGGGTTCTTATGGTGGAGTCCGAGGCAAAACAATTATCTGAGGATGTGATGCTTGGAGCAGTAGATTTTGGACATAAAGAAATGCAGGTTGTAATTAATGCTATAATTAGCTTGGCCGAGCAAGCAGCCAAGGATGCTTGGAAATTTGAGCCAATAAAAATTACAAAGGAAATAGAAAAGTTTGTAGAAAAACATTCAAAAGATTCTTTTAAAAAGGCTTATAACGAGGAAATCAAACAGTCCAGGTCTAATATGTTAACAGAAATTAGAGAAAAAGTTATAAAAGAAGCAGAAAATAAAGAATTAAATATATTGGAGGTCAATTACCAATTAAAAAAAGTTGAGAAAGACCTAGTAAGAGGGCAAATATTAAAAACTAAAAAAAGGATAGATGGTAGAAAATTAAATAAAGTGAGACCTATAAAAGCAGAAACAGGAATTCTATCGAGAGTGCATGGCTCTGCTTTGTTCACAAGAGGGGAAACACAAGGTTTAGTAGTAACTACTCTTGGAACAGGTCACGATGAACAAATAATTGACGGTTTAGAAGGAGATTCTAAAAGAAGTTTTATGTTACATTATAATTTTCCTCCATACTCAGTTGGGGAAGCGGGACGGTTAATGACTGGTAGAAGAGAGATTGGTCACGGAAAGTTGGCATGGAGGGCTATACATCCTTTGATGCCGGATCATGAAAGTTTTCCTTATACTATAAGAGTAGTTTCTGAAATTACAGAATCAAACGGCTCATCGTCCATGGCTACTGTTTGTGGAACGTCTCTAGCTCTCATGGATGCAGGAGTTCCAATTAAAAAGCCAGTAGCAGGAATTGCAATGGGTTTAATTAAAGAAGGCAAAGAGTATGCAGTTTTATCTGATATTCTTGGTGATGAAGACCATCTAGGAGACATGGACTTTAAGGTTGCAGGAACAGATTCAGGAATAACATCTCTTCAAATGGATATCAAAATCACTTCCATTACTAGAGAGATTATGAAAGTAGCATTGGAGCAAGCTCTTGAAGGAAGAATGCACATTTTATCTGAGATGGCTAAAGAAATTAAATCTCATAGAAAAGAAGTAAATGAGTATGCTCCGAGGATAGAAAAAATGCAGATTCCCACTGATAAAATAAGAGAAGTAATAGGTGCGGGAGGGAAAGTAATTAAGGAAATATGCGAGACAACAGAAGCTAAGATTGATATAGATGATAAAGGCTTAATAACAATTTATGGAAAAGGAAAAGAGTCAATAGAAAAAGCATTGAATGAAATTAAGATAATAGTAGTAGAACCAGAAGTAGGTCGCATATATGAAGGAACAGTAGTAAAAAATATGGATTTTGGTGCTTTCGTAAACTTTTTAGGAAAGAGAGATGGTTTAGTTCACATAAGCGCTATGGCCCCTTATCATGTAGAGAAGGTATCAGACATATGTAAAGAAGGTGATACAGTTAAAGTTAAAGTAATGGGCTTAGATGATAGAGGTAAAGTAAGACTATCAATGAAAGTAGTTGATCAAGAAACAGGAGAAGATATTTCTGGTCAATTTGAGGAAGAGAAACCACCTCGACAAAAAACAAAAAGAAGAAGATAAGAGCAATAATTTTTTTGAGGAATTAATAAGTTGTTTCCAAATTTAAATTCATTGAGAATATCTGGAGCGGATGTTTTGCCTCTTATTGAAGGTGGTAAGGGGGTTTCAATTACAACAGGTGCTTCTTCTGGAGCGTGGGCTGCTGCAGGGGGAGTAGGAACTTTTTCTGGTGTTAATGCGGATTCATATGATAAAAAAGGCAACATTATCAAACAGATATATTCTGGTAAAACAAGAATAGATCGCCATGAAGAACTAGTTAATTATGCAATAGAAGGAGGAGTAGCTCAGGCGAAAGTACTCTTAGGTATTTTAGAAAGGGCAGGAGAACTCATTCATGGAGTGACTTGTGGTGCTGGTATGCCTTATAGATTAGGAGATATTGCGGCAAAATTTGGAATTTTTTATTATCCTATAATATCTTCAGCAAGAGCTTTTAAAATATTATATAAAAGAGCATACGTAAGAAGTACCGAATGGCTTGGAGGGGTGGTATATGAAGATCCTTGGTTAGCAGGAGGCCATAACGGACTTTCAAACAGTGAAGATCCTAGTAATCCAGAACCACCACTGCCGAGAGTAATAGAGTTAAGAAAGGCAATGAGTTTGGTGGGATTAGCAGAAACTCCCATAATCATGGCTGGAGGAGTATGGCATCTTAGAGATTGGATAGATTGGCTAGATAATAAAGATGTTGGACCTATAGCATTTCAGTTTGGAACGAGAGCCTTGTTAACTAGGGAAAGCCCTATTCCTGAGAAATGGAAAAAAAAGCTTTTAACTATTAAAAAAGATGATGTGCTATTACACAGATTTAGCCCTACAGGGTTTTGGTCTTCAGCAGTAAAAAATAGTTTTATAAAAGAATTGATGCATAGGGGTAAAAGACAATTAAAAGCGTCTCTACTTAAAGAGGAAAATGCTAACGTACCAGTTGAAACAGGAAAAAGTAGAAGGCGTATTTATTATTTTTCTAAAGAAGATGCCATTAAGGCAAAAAATTGGATAGCGCAAGGTTTTAAGGAAGTACTCAAAACTCCAGATAATACTGCAATTTTTGTTTCTCCTGAAAATGCTTATCAAATAAGAGAAGATCAAAAAAATTGTATGGGTTGTTTGAGTCAATGTAAATTCTCTAATTGGGCCGATAATGAAAAGCATTCCACTGGAAAAAAAGCTGATCCTAGAAGCTTTTGTATACAAAAGTCCTTACAAGATATAGTTCATGATGGGGATCTAGATAAAGAACTAATGTTTGCAGGTCATAATGCTTGGAAATTCAACCAGGATCCATTCTATTCTAACGGTTTTGTTCCATCAGTGAAGCAATTAGTAGAGAGAATAGCGTCCGGAGATTAAAAACATAGGTGCCTGAAAAGTATCCAGACACCTTTGTTTATAAGTTTATTCTTTTACTATATGTAAAGTTACAGGGCCAAAAATATGGTCAGGTGGAGAAAGACGACCTGGCAACTCATTAAGAGAGACCCCATTTTCGTCATATCCAACCTCATATTGTACCCAATTTTTATTTTGCAATTCTGCTGGTAAATTTTCTGCAGTTTCTTTGTACTGAACATTTACTTTAAAACGAAGTTGATTCATTTTCTTCGGATCATCAGTATTTAAGCAAGCAGGACCTTTCCCTGCAAATTCTGCTCCACCTTCTGTCACACACCATTCAGGTTGTGGACTAGCTGTTGAAGTCCTTTTTAATTTTACTACTACTGATTCTCCAGCATGAACTCGACTGCTAGAATCTACTTCAATAACAGCCCAATATTCTTTGTCTACCCATGCAGATTCAGTATTTTCAGGAATTCCACCTTGCAAATATAATATATAGCCAGGATAAAGTCCTGCAAAATAAAAACGACCTTCATTAGCTTTTATACTAATAATATCTGCCGCATATATTTTTCCAATACTTATGAATAGGAAAAAACAAAAAAACAATTTAATTATAAAACTTAAGCTTTTCATTTGCACCTCCCTTTATAAACCAAACAATCTTAATTTAAAAACCCCGCCCCTATGTATAAAATAAAGAGACGGGGTTATATATAGCTCTTAAAAAGCTAAAACTAATTAGGCTTTACGGATTAATCCATAACGCTTATTAGATGGCTTTCCGCCTTCTTCGCGGAATTTAGCAGCTAACTGCCCAATTTTGTCTTCTGAGAAATTAGGTAAATCAGGAAGATTAGTAGCTTCGTTTAGTCCTAGTCCGTATATTCTTGCGGAGTTAAGACCAAAAATAGCTTGTTTAGTTAAGCTGTTTTCTCCACCTAAAGCAGGAAGACCGTATTGCTTTTTCATATCGTCAGGAACTTCAAGTCGTCTCATAGCTTCTATTTGCCATTGAGGAGATCCGTACCATACAGTATCTGAACCCCATACAACATGATCAGCTCCAAGTCCTTTAACCAAAGTACCTATGAAGGCTGCACAGAATCTTGGGTGTGCAACAGCAGAGTTAGCAAAAGTTGTTCCAATTTCACCATAAACGTTAGAAACGCCATGTTCTTCAGGAATTCTTGCTAGATCTGATGCCCATTTGATATCTCCTGTTTCTTGGAATTCTGCCCAAGCTTGATCAGGAAGTTCTAGGAATGGACGAAGCGCTGAGTGATAAATCACAAAGTTCATTTCTGGCCAATCTTTAGCCGCTTTAGGAACATCATCCACGGTAGCATATTGCCATACACCTTTAAATGAAACTTCATAATCAGGTGGCAATAACCCTTTATGTACACATATTGTGTTTATGCCAGCTTTTATGGCTTTTTCATAAAATGGATACATGATTTTTTCGTCATCCAAACGCCATGGATACTTGGAAGGTGATAAAGGATCACCAATTGTATAAGATTTCCATGAATCAGGCTTGAGAGTTTCAATAGCTCTATCAACTTCATCTAGCCATCCAGGTTGACCTGGAACGATAACAGAGTGGCCTAACATACGACTTGATCCTGCAAAATCGTTAACCATGTCTCTAGCAGCAACTATTTGATCATTGCTCAATAGCCACCACGATGGATCGTCGAAAGGTGCTCCAGAAAGTAAGGCCATTTTTGTATCTGATCTATACCAAAGTTCTGCGATATAGTTTTCAAATTTATATCTAGTTAAAGAAAGACCTTCTTCTTTCAATTTTGGATTCCAATGTTCTGCAGCAAATTCTCCTAGACCAAGTATAGCTTCATGAGGAAAATCATCTCTCAAGAAGTGAGTTTGGTCATCAAAGATAAACTGTCCTTCGACACGTGCTGTTCTTTCCAACATCATTTCTGGGTCACGTGCTTCTGCGTCGGTAACTTGAAAAACACCTCCACCATAAATTTCATTCATAGCTAGGAAGGCAGTAGCCATTCCACAGCTGGTTTGAAGAAATTCACGACGAGACATACCTAGAAACTTAGCATTCTTATCCGCTAATTCTATTGTACGTTTTTCAACTTTCTTTTGTATATCTGACTGTTTTGGTGGCAGATACTCACCATTTGATACTATCTGAGTAGGGACTGGTAGATCAAGATTAAGGTTTTCAGCTCCATCTACAAGCAGTCTCTCTCTTTCGCTGAGCCAAGTTCCGCTCATTTTATTCCTCCCATTTAGTTGTCGACCATCAATCATACTCATGAATCACATATAGAATCAATAGTTTTTTGAAGAAAATTTAGCTAAGTTATATAAAAAAATAAATTTTATATTGTAATTATAAAAATATAGAAATAGTTTATACTTTTTTATGAGATATTTGTTATCACAAATAATCAATAGGTGATCAGTGTTTAGGGTTGTTTCTTTTTTAAAATATATTTTTGCAGTCAATATTTTCTTCATATTGCTGAGTTCTTTTAGTTATGCTCAAGAGAGAGATTCAGTTACAGGACTACCTATACCAGAGGGGGAGTATAAGTATAATAAATTAGATGATGTAAAAGACAGCTTAACAACAAGTTATATTGACAGCATGCGGGCAGGAAAATGGGGGGCATCAGATCCCGATTGGGTGAATTTAGATCTTGCTAAAACATTCTTTCCAGATGCAGCCATGATAGGGTTTTTAGAAGGAGACATCCCAACGGTTTCAGTTATGTCAGGAGAAGATCTAAACACAGGAGAAGATTTATTAGGTTACATGTTTATGACCAGAGATATTACAATGTCCAGAGGTTTCTCTTCTCAAATTTTTGATATTGTTGTCGGTTTAGGACTAGACGGAAAACTAACCGGTGCTACTGTTACAGATCATTTAGAGCCTATTATCGGTATATACACGGAAGAAGGAGAACTAGTTTTACCAAGGTTTACAAAGCAGTATAAGGGTATTGATATTAGAATGCCCACCAGAGTAGGTTTACTTAAGAAAACAGAGGGTGCCGGCACCATAGATGGAATTTCAGCTGCTACAGTAAGTGCGGTATTATTTAATGGTGCCATTTTAAGAGCAGCAAGGGTTGTTGCTTTATCAAAGGGCTTAAGACTAAACGATGAACCAGTGATTGATATTGTTAATTTTCAACCTACCGCCTTTAAAGACTTAATTGAGGACGGTTCTGTTGGCAGGTTGACGCTGACTTTGGAAGATTTAAGAGAATTGGGTATGCAGGATCCCAAAATCTCAAATCGATCAGGTGTAAATGATATCTATAGATATAAAGCACTATTTGCGGGAAACACACCTGTTGCAGCAGAACAAAAAGAAGTAAGAAAGGGATATACAGACACTCCTAGAAATTTAGTGATTGATTTATTTATAGCGCCTGTTGAAACACCAACCATAGGAAGAAATTTATTAGGAAATCAATGGTATGATATATTTGTAGCAGGGAGAGATACTAAGGAGACAACTATAGTTTTGGCCGCTTTAGGACGTTACCCTATTGATGGAGAGCCTAATATGGTATCTGGTCCTTTTAAACGTCTTGCAATAATCCAAGGAGAAAAAAAATTCCAATTATCTAAAGACCATTATAGGAACTTAAACTTTTTGAAGGGACAAGATAAACCTTTTTTTGCTGATGCAGGACTATTTAGAATTCCGGCTGGAACAGGGATAGATCCTGTAAAATCATGGAAACTAGAATTATTAGTTGAAAGCAATATAGAAGGAGAAGATAAAAAGTTTTACATAGATTATGAGTTAAATTCAAAATATATAATTCAACCGGACGGCTTAGATGTAATAGCAAGTGCCAATGATCCGATTTGGCATGCTGCTTGGCAAAGCCAAAAACTCAATTTGAGCATACTCTTTACAACTTTGTTTATTTTATCCTTAGCTATGTGGAAAGTGGATATTCTTGTTCAATATAAAAATTATTGGAAAGCATTTCGCTATATATTCTTAGCCTGGGTTCTGATCTGGTTAGGTTGGTATGCAGGCGGACAAGTTACTATTTTGAGTATTTTAACCTGGCTTACAGCCCCGCTACTAAAACCATCTTGGGATGTTTTATTATCTGATCCTATACTTGTGTCATTGATGGCTTTTGTTTTAGTTAGTTTTGTAATATGGGGAAGAGGCGTTTTTTGTGGTTGGCTTTGTCCATTTGGGTCCATGCAAGAGCTTTTAGCAAAATTTGCAAAATTTATAAGGATCCCGCAACTAAAATTATCTCATGCTTGGCACGTACGTTTGTGGCCTGTTAAATATTTTC
>CAZNVN010000038.1:0-15636 GCA_964576635.1 uncultured Rhodospirillaceae bacterium | reverse complement strand
AGCTACCATATCTACATGTTGAATAGAAAAAGTTTTATCAGGATGTGATAACCCGGAAGAGACTGCAGTTCCACCTCTTTTTAGTATCTTATAAGCTAATTCCATAGCTTTTTCAGACCCAACACATTCAAAACTATAATTAACTCCATTATTAGTATAATTTCTAACCTTTTCTATAATTGAATTATCATTTGCATTGAAAACTTCATGTGCTCCTAATTGCTTAGCTATATCCATTTTTTCTTGAAGTATATCTATTCCAATTATTTTTGATGCCCCAGCTGCTTTGGCTCCCATTATTGCAGCAAGACCTGTGCCACCAAGTCCAATAACAGCAACTGTAGATCCAACTCTTATATTTGCAGTATTAAATACTGCACCAGCACCAGTAATCACAGCACAACCAAACAATGCAGCCTCATCTAAGGGTAATTGTTTTGTTACTTTAACTAAAGATTTAGATGAAACTACTGCATACTCAGAAAAACACGATACTCCTACCATGTGATTAATATATTCGCCATTTAGTTTTATCTTTTTTTCTCCAGATAACAGTGTACCTTTTCCTGCGGCTGCTAGTGCTGGATCACATAGTGCAGGTCTTCCCTCTTTACAAGCTATGCAAGATCCACACGATGGAACAAACACAAAAACTACGTGATCACCAACCTCTAAGCCTTTTACGCCTTCACCAACTTCCTCTATAACACCAGAGCCTTCGTGCCCTAAAATAATAGGCATAACCCTAGGTCTATTTCCATTTATTACTGATAAATCTGAATGACATAAACCAGCAGCAGATACTTTGACTAATACTTCATCAAAACCAGGAGGATCAATTTCAATGTTTTGAATTTTTAAAGGCTTAGTTTCATAATATGGTCTTTTAGCAGACATTTCATATATAACTGCTGCTTTACAAGTTATACTTTTGCTCATGGTTCTCTCCTGTAGTACTTTTTTGCTCATTAGAAAACATATATATTATTAAAGCAATAAAAATAGAGAAAGCTACAAATAAAAAAGCACATACATAAGATTGCTTTGAAGCAACCAATGCACCTGCACTTGTAAAATAAATAATTTTTCCTGTTATCCATTGTATTAAGAAAACTCCTCCAAAATTGAAAAAATTTGCAGTAGTTAGAGCTTTACCCATGTGTATTTTATCATGAAGCGATTGGTAATGAGAAATTAATGCAACACTAAAAGCACCAAAAAATCCAAAAATGCTAAATAAAATAAATAAATAATTCAGTTTTAATATTGGAACAAAAGAGATAATTAATAAAAATATTATCGTTCCCGAGGATCCAAATATGACTACTCTTTTATATCCCCCAAAAATCTTACTTAAATAACCAAAGACAAAAGAACCAATATTCCAACTTATAGCCATCAACATCAAAACTTGACCTCTTTCCATAGAATTCAAACCTTGAATATCTTTTAGATATGGAGCACCCCAAAGACCTAATACCACTACAAGAGAGGAATAACTCATCAAAGACATAGGAACCATAAATTTAAAATCTCTTTGACTAATAATTTTCATAATATTTAAGCTATTTTTCTTTATCTCAACTTTATTCTTAACAAGATCTTTAGGCTCATCTCGAATAATTATAAAATATAAAATTGCTATAATGAAAGTAACTATCGAAGCAATCCAGAAAGCTAATCTCCAACCATAAGCATCAGCTAATATAGACAATGGAGTGGTAGCCAACAGACCACCTAATCCCCCTATTCCTAAAATTGTTCCGGCCAGTACGGAAAAATTAGAAGGAGACCATTTGGTAATCAATACCAGAGATCCCATTAAACATATCGAGCAACCCAATCCCATGAAAATCCGAGCAACTAATAAACTCAAGTAATTTTCTGCTAATGCAAATAAAATAGATCCAGCAAAAGCTAAAAGAATTACAACACTCATTACTATTCTTGGACCGAATTTATCCAATAGAATTCCTGATGGTATTTGAAAAAGTGCAAAAGAGAGAAAAAATACTCCCCCTAATATTCCCATGTTTTCATGAGACATTTGCAAGCTATTCATAAGCTCTGGAGTCAACACTCCAATCGATGTCCTTAAAAACTGGCTCAAAGTATAGCCGAGGCACAATACTATCATCAATAAAATGAAATTTTTTTTATAATTTAGTGGAATATTTTTCATTTGAAGATTAATTATATTATACTTTTATTATTTTTTGTATTTTTGAGGCTACCTAAAAAAATGACCGTAACAGCAATATCAATAAAAATATATATCTTATGTACTTTTGTATTTATATTATTTTTTAACTTGGATTTTAGTACAGTAGAAGCTGCAGAAACAGATGAAGTTCCTAATAGCAATTGGATTTTTAATTTGGAACCAATATCTGAAAGCGATTGGGACATAAAGAAGGCTAAACATTTACTTGAAAGAGCAGGTTTTGGAGGTACTCCTGAAGAAATAAATAGAATATTTATCTTGGGACCCCAAGGTGCAGTAAATCATTTAGTAAACTATGAAAATATCCCTGACGAGTTTTTAAAAACATTTAATGAATCAGGCATTCATGATCCCGGATTAATAAATTTTCCTCCCAGTAGGCCAGCTACAACTAAACTAGCAAGAGATACTGGAGAAGCTTTAGGAATTAAAGTGAAAGCTTCAGGCAATAGAAAAATGCAACCGATTGTTAACAAGTTTTTCTTTTGGTTAAGAGCAAGCATGCTAGAAACAAGAAGGTTAGCATATTGGTGGGCGGAAAGAATGTTGATAACTCCAAGACCTCTTGAGGAAAAAATGACACTTTTTTGGCATAACCATTTTGCTAATAGCGAGGCTAAAATTAGGGACTATAGAAAATTACAATTGCAAAATGCGACATTTAGAAAACATGCGACTGGAAATTTTAGAGAATTATTAATTGCTACTGCTCAAGACCCAGCAATGCTTTATTTTTTGGATGCTGGGCAAAATATAAAAGGAGCTCCAAATGAAAATTTTGCTCGCGAAATTATGGAATTATTTACTTTAGGAGATGGAAATTACACAGAAAAAGATATACGCGAAGCAGCGAGGGCTTTTACTGGTTGGAATACAGATGACCTAGTATTTTTAGTTGATGATGACAAACATGACTCAGAAGAAAAAATAGTTTTGTCAAATATTGGTAATTTTGATGGAGTAGATGTGATTAACATATTGCTTGCTCAAGAATCATCAGCAAAATTTTTAGTTAAAAAAATATATAAAGAATTTGTTAGTGAGTATTATGATGAAAAGACTATAAATTCATTAGCTCATATACTACGTGAAAATGATTATGAATTAAAACCTTTACTTAAAACTATATTTTTATCTAAAGATTTTTACTCTTCTAATGCTATGGGTACACATATTAAATCTCCTGTAGTACTAATAGTTAATACCTATAAAAAATTAGGATTACATGAAATTCCAGGTATACCTGATTTTAATGAAGCTTCTACCCTAATGGGTCAAACATTATTCTGGCCACCAACAGTTGCTGGATGGGCAGGAGGAAAAAGTTGGATAACTCCAGGATTATTAATGGAAAGAGGTAATTTTGCTCGATCTTTCCTTTACCCTGACATAGACTTTATACCTCATGATATTCACTCCTACGATCCAAAAATTATTACTATGCACGAATTTATTAGAAGAGGAGAGGACATAACGACAGCTACGCAAGCTAGTAACGGCGGTGAAAATATGATTACAATGTCAGAAGGAAGCATGATGGCAGATCGTGATGAAGATTTTAATACTCGATATGGGTCTTATAGAGGTTGGCAAATGGCCATAGAAAAAGTCAAACCCATAAAAAGAGTTGCTGCTAAGCTAAACATTTCTAAAATGGTTTTATCGAATGGAGCTAAGACTAGTGAGGATGCAGTGAATTATTTATTAAATAGATTTTTATCAGTACCTGTTTCAGACAAAAAAAGATTACAATTTATTAACTTTCTAGATTTTGCACTTGGAACTGATGATTTAATAGAAAGTGAAAGCTATTTAGAAGACCCTTTAAGATTGGTCTTACACTTAATTATGAGCGAACCAGAATATCAACTAGGATAGGTGAGAAAAACTATGAATAGAAGAAATTTTTTAAAAAATTCTGCGGCTAGTTCAATAGCGTCTTTATTTCCTTTTAATTTTGCGCTAGCGAATAATAATACTTCAAATGTTTCGGATAAGGTTCTTGTAGTATTAGAACTATCAGGTGGAAATGATGGTCTTAACACTATTGTTCCATACGCAGATGACATGTACTACAAGCATAGACCCAATTTAGGAATTCAAAAGGAAGATTTATTAATTATAGATGATCACTTTGGGTTCAACCCAGGAGTAGTAGGATTAGAACATTTATATAAAGAAGGTAATATGGCAATATTTCATGGTTGCGGTTACGAAAATCCTTCATTTTCTCACTTTACATCAATGTCTTACATGCACACAGCTGCTCCAAACAGCGGAGAGGAATATGGATGGC
The DNA here is from genome assembly GCA_964576635.1 of uncultured Rhodospirillaceae bacterium. Taxonomy (GTDB): domain Bacteria; phylum Pseudomonadota; class Alphaproteobacteria; order TMED109; family TMED109. Next base: position 11,116 of record CAZNVN010000038.1, on the reverse strand, counting down.
TGGGAAGATTAGCAGATAATATGGCTCCAACTAGCTATAAAAATTTATTAATAAATATTGATCAATCACAATCTTTAGCTGTTCGTTCTAAATATCATGTTCCCATAGTTTTTGATGACCCCAATAGATTCCAAAGACAAGGGACTGATATACAAAAAAATCTTTTAGACACCATTGGCGTTTCTGATGATCAGGTTCCTCATAATAAAACTCATGAGTATTTACTCCAGTTAAGTCAAGGTGCAAATGATTCTTCTAACCTAATAAGCAAAGCTTGGAGTAATTATGAAAGAAAAGTTGACTATGGAATTACTGCTGTAGACCTAGATAAAATAACAGCCCTGATTGAATCTGATTTTCCTGCTAGATTATATTATACATCTTTTAGAGATAACGCTTTTGACACCCACGTACATCAGGCTAATGTTCATAGAAGGCTTCTTTCATATGCCTCAGATGCTATAAGAGGGTTTATGGAAGATATTGATCGTATTGGGAAAACCAATGAAGTGATTTTATTAGTTATGACAGAATTTGGTAGTAGAGTTCCAGAATTCACTAGTTTGGGAACTGACCACGGTGCCGCTGGTCCTATGTTTATTATAGGGAAAAGTGTAAAAGGAGGGCATTATGGAAAAATATCAGATTTAAAGAATGGTCTGGATGATGGAGATAATATAAATTTTACTACTGATTTTAGAAGCGTTTATGCAACAGCAATTGATGGGTGGCTGAACATTAACTCAAAAACAATATTGAAAAAACAATTTGAAACATTTGATATATTTAGTGGAACAGTCTAAAGCTTTATAATATTCTGAATACTTGATGAAATTGATGAATAAAGGGAGGGGTATGTCATCATCTGAAAATAATATAAGCTCTGGACTAGAGAAATCTCTTATAGGTTTGAGCTCTAAATTGGATGCCTTCCTTTCCTTCATGGGTAAAATAGGAGCCTGGTGTGCAATCCCTCTTATTGCAATAATTATATTCGATATTATTACGAGAAGATTTTTCGTTCTAGGATCCACAAAACTTCAAGAAATGGAATGGCATTTACATGCTGCTTTATTCTTACTAGCATTAGGTTACGGATATTTAAGAAATTCACATGTACGTATAGAAATCATTAGAGAACGTTTTTCTATTAAAACGAAAGCTTGGTTAGAAATAATAGGAGTACTATTTTTTGTACTACCATATAGCGGTTTAATAATTTATTTTGGCTTAGATTTTGCCTCTAGATCCTATGATATGAGTGAAATTTCATCAGCTCTAACAGGACTTTCACACAGGTGGATTATTAAATCTTTCATACCAGTAGGAATGCTTTTTCTTTGGCTTGCTGGAATAGCCGTTTTACTGCGAAATATAGTTTATCTTCTGGGACTGAAAAAAAATAACAAAGACATTTCTGATCACGCTCAATCATTAGCTCCTGAATTGCATGACCCCACAGAAGAGCTCAAAAAACAAGCTCTTATGGAAGAGACAAAATAATGGTAATAGATTTTGTTTCTCTTCTTCCGATCTTTATGTTTCTTGCATTAGCCATCCTTCTTTTCAGTGGTTTCCCAGTTGCATTCGTGCTAGGTGGAGTAGGTTTAGGATTTGGATTTATTGGACTTCATTTTGAAGTTTTTAATTTCATTGAGTTTTTTAATATCGTTAGCAGGATATGGGGTAGTGTATGCGAAAATCTTTTGTTAGTTGCCGTACCAATGTTTATTTTTATGGGTACCATGCTAGAAAGGAGTGGAGTAGCAAATGATTTGTTAAACTGTTTGCAAGTATTACTTCGGAGAGTACCTGGTGGATTAGCCTTATCAGTTACGATTATGGGCACCATTATGGCAGCTACTACTGGTATTATAGGTGCATCAGTCGTTATGATGACTTTACTGGCTTTGCCGGTAATGCTTGAACGCAAATACAATCCTTCACTTGCTACCGGGACTATTGCTGCTTCAGGTACTTTAGGAATTTTAATTCCCCCATCTATCATGCTAGTCATTATGGCAGATTTATTATCTATTTCAGTAGGAACACTTTTCGTTGCTGCAGTCATTCCTGGTTTAGTTTTAGCTTCAATTTATTTAATATATATATACTTAAGAACTAAGTTTAAACCCCAATTAGCTCCCCCACTTCCAGATGATATGGGCCCTAAAACAAAGATAGATCTTTGGAAAATGGTTTTTAGGTCATTTATACCGCCAATTTTTCTTATTTTCTTAGTATTAGGATCTATATTTGCAGGTGTAGCAACTCCCACAGAAGCTGCAGGTGTAGGAGCATTAGGGTCTATTATACTGGCTATATTTAATAGAAGATTAACTCGCTCAGTTTTAAAAAGTGTAACTGAGCGTTCCGCACTAACTTGTGCAATGATATTTGGAATATTCATAGGCGCCACCGCTTTCTCTTACGTTTTTAGATCCTTGGGTGGAGACGATTTGATCCACCATTTTGTAGAAGCTATGGGATTAGGATCCTGGGGGATTTTATTTTTGCTTATGGGAATGTGTTTTTTATTAGGATTCTTTTTTGATTGGATAGAAATCACTCTTATAGTTCTACCACTTTTCTTTCCAATAATTGCAACACTTGATTTTGGAAATCACGTTGAACAGGCTATGGTAGTTCCATGGGTCGCAGTTTTAATAGCCGTTAATCTCCAAACGTCTTTTTTAACTCCACCATTTGGATTTGCATTATTTTATCTAAAAGGAGTAGCTCCATCAAATATAAAAATACAAATGATATATAAAGGAATTATTCCTTTTGTAATTTTACAATTAATAGGGCTATCTGCTATTATTCTTTTTCCAGAACTTGTTTTATGGCTACCTAATAAAATATTGGACTAAAAAATGATAAAAAAAATATCAAATATTGTTTATATTTCATTAATTTTAAGTGTTATTTCTGGCTGGGCTTTTTCCAAAGATATATTACCTACAGCGGCCAATATTCTTCATGAAAATGATAAAATTATAATTATAGATGTAAGAAATAAAAGCGAATGGAAAGAAACTGGAATAATTCCAGGTGCATATTTAGTACAAATGCTCAATCCAATATATAAAATCAGAAAAGATTTTATTCAAGAGATAATAGAAGTACTAGGACCTGATAAAAACATAGAGGCAGCAATAATTTGTAAAAGTGGAGGAAGGTCTGGTGCCACTGTATCTATTTTGAGAGAAAATGGTTACATTAATATAAGTAATATCTCTGAAGGAATGGTCGGAGATGGAAAAATTACAGGTTGGATAAGTAGAGGACTTCCCACAGAAAAATGTCTAGAAAAATGCAAGTAAAACTATAAAGTTAACTTGTAATACATTATAAAATTGATAAATTAATAAAAAATAAAAAGGACAGTTAAATAATGAAAAAAACATTTATACAACCAATTATTATCATATTAGTTTTTTTATTTTCCCATAATTTTGTATATAGCCAAGATCTAGATGCTGGAAAGAAAGCTTTTGCGAAGTGTAAGGCATGCCATTCTATAAAAGATGGTGGAAAAAAGAAATTAGGACCAAACTTATGGGGCATATATGGTAATGATATTGCTTCTGTAGAGGGCATGAAATATTCTAAAGCTCTCAAAAAATATGCTGAGGAGGCTGGAACTTGGCAGGATGAAAATCTAGATAAATGGCTAGAAAACCCTAAAGCACTGGTTAAAAAAACTAAAATGATATTTCCTGGACTTAAAAAAGCTGATGAAAGAGCAAATATTATTGCTTACATGAAGTCTATGGGTAATTAACATATTATGGATTTAGCTGGCCGATATAATATTCCAGCCAAAAAGGAAACAGTATGGAATGCTCTTAACAATCCGAATATTTTAAAAAATTCAATTAAAGGTTGTGAGTCATTAGAAAAATCATCTGAAAATGAATTTAATGCTAAGGTAAAGGCCAATATTGGACCAGTATCTGCTATATTCAGTGGTACCGTAAAAATATCTGATGTAACAATTCCCGATGGTTATACGCTTTCTGGTGAAGGAAAAGGGGGAGCTGCAGGTTTTGCTAAAGGTAGTGTAAAAATTAAACTTTCAAATTCTGAGCAACCAAATCACACAACTTTAGATTACTCTGGTTCAGCACAAGTAGGAGGAAAATTAGCTCAACTAGGCTCAAGGTTAATTGGAGGTGGTATAAAAAAAACTACGGATGAGTTTTTTGAAAACTTTTGTGTTTTGGTTAAAAATGATTCTATAGTAGATAATAATTCGACAGGTACTATCGGAGAAGATACAAATATAAAAAGAAATTATTCGATTCCCTATTGGGCTTGGATAACTGGCTTAATTTTACTTATTTTAATATCTATAATTATAATCAATTAAGTAGGTAAGTTATTAATAAAAATTGATTTTATCAATTGGAGAAAATATTGGAAAGCAAAGTAATAAAAATCAATATTAATGGGAAAGATTTTGAGAAAAGTGTTAATTCAAATCTTTTGTTAATTGATTTTATAAGGGAAGAAATAAAACTTACAGGAAGCCATATTGGTTGTGATACAAATCAATGTGGTAGTTGCATGGTTCTATCTAATGACATTTCTCTGAAATCATGCTCTGTATTAGCAATTCAGATGGATGGAGCAAAAATTACAACTATTGAAGGTATATCTGATGGGGAAGCTGTTCATCCTATGCAAGAATCTTTTAGAGAGTACCATGGACTGCAGTGTGGATTTTGTACTCCAGGCATGATTATATCTGCAATTTCCCTAGTAAATGAAAACCCATCACCTTCAGAAGAAGATATAAGAGAATATCTTGAAGGGAACCTCTGTAGATGCACTGGATATGAAAATATTGTAAAATCTATTTCTGCTGGTGCAGAAAAAATGAAAGGTTAAAAAAGATTTATGTATACTTTTAATTATCATGTTCCTAAAAATATTGATGAAGCAACTTCACTTTTTGAAAAGTCTACTGAACCTAAATATTTAGCAGGAGGTATGACACTAGTAGCGTCAATGAAACAAAGATTGACATCTCCATCAGACTTAATAGACCTATCTAAAATTGATACTCTCAAAAATATTTTAGTAGAAGGAAAAAACCTAAAAATTGGTGCATTAACGACCCATAATAGCATTTCAAAAAACGAAGAGATAAAATCAACTATTAGCAGATTGTGCGATTTATCCAATGGAATAGGAGACCAAGCAATAAGAAATTTTGGAACCATTGGAGGTTCAATAGCTAATGCAGATCCTGCAGCAGACTGGCCAGCTGCTATTTTAGCCTTAAAATCTCAGATTGAAACTAATGTGAGAACAATTAATGGAGAAGAGTTTTTTAAAGGTATGTTTGAGACCACACTAGATGAAAAAGAAATTATTACCCAAATTTTATTTGAAATACCCAGCTATTTTTCTTATGTAAAATTTCCTAATCCTGCTAGCAGATATGCAATAGTGGGAATTGGACTAGCGGTTTACGATAAGATAGCTAGAGTATCAGTAACTGGGGCTTCACATACCCCATTCCGTGCATCAGAAATTGAATCTGCACTATCAAATAATTTTGAAATAGATAATATTCCTTTAAATACTATTTCCTCAGAAAATCTAAATAACGATATCCATGCTTCGGCTGAATATAGATCCCATTTAATAGATGTTCTAACTAAAGATGCAGTAAGAACATATACACAATAAAAAAGTAAATAGTTTAGAGTTTAAAAATTTACCAAAATTGTTATATTGGTTAATTATATGTAACAAAGGAAATAGATTATACTATGTCTCATAACTTTGATGAAATTTTATCTGCTGCATCAGACTGGATAAAGAGCAATAAAAAAGTAGCTCTTGCCACTGTAGTCTCTACTTGGGGTTCAAGTCCACGCCCTGTCGGAAGTCAAATGGTTATTAGCCAAGATTTAGAAATAATAGGGTCAGTTTCAGGAGGATGTATAGAGGGAGAAGTAATTATAGAAGCACAAAACGTAATGAGTACAGGAACCCCTAAGCTTTTAAAATTTGGTGTCAGCAACAAGGATGCATGGGATGTAGGCTTAGCTTGTGGAGGAAAAGTAGAAGTTTTTGTAGAACATATTGGAGATGAAAAGTGAATGTGGAAGTACTTAATAAGGTACTTTATGCAAAGACCAATAGGAAAATCATTATTCTTGCCACAGAGCTGGAGAATGGCACACAGTTCATTTTAAATGATGAGAATACAAGCAATAAAAATTTAGCTACTTTAAAAAGTAAAGCAAACGATTTAATTAAAGATCATAAATCTGGTATTATTGAAATAGATAATGGTAGATGGTTCATCAATATCTCCTTGCCTCCACTAAGATTAATGATCGTTGGTGCTGTACATATTGCCCAACCACTAGCAGAAATAGCTGCCAAGTCTGATTTTGAAATAACAATAATAGATCCAAGATCTACTTTTGCAACAAACGAAAGGTTTCCAAATATTAATATTGTTAAAGACTGGCCTGCAGAGGCATTAAAATCATTAAAAATAGATTCTAGAACAGCTGTAGTTACTCTTACACATGACCCAAAACTTGATGACTCGGCATTACAAATAGCCTTGAATTCCCAGGCTTTCTACATAGGATCTCTCGGATCTCAAAAAACTCACGGCGCGAGAATCAAGAGATTAGAAAAAGCAGGTTTTAAAGATAATGAAATAAAAAATATTAAAGGTCCGATTGGAATTAAAATTGGAGCTAAATCACCTAGTGAAATTGCCATTTCTATTATGGCAGAAATTATTAGTACTTATAGAAATTTAAGAGAACCTCAGCAGTAAGAAAGAATTAATCATGAAGTTTGGAAAAGTTTTCGTAAATAAATCACTAAATGGGATCCTTGCACACTCCATGGTAATTGATGGAAAAAAACTTAATAAAGGAAAGATAATAAATAAAACTGATATTAGCCTATTTAAAAGACATGACATTAAAGAGATTACCTGTGCAATTTTAAATAAAAAAGATATCCAAGAAGATAAAGCTGCTAATGCAATTGCTAAGAATTTTAGAAATTCTAGTGTGGCCATTGAAAATGCTATAACAGGAAGATCTAATATTTTAGCTGCAAAATCAGGCCTTTTAATCATAAATGAAGCACAAATAAACAAATTTAATAATATATCCGAAGACATAACTATCGCTTCTCTTAATAATTATTTTAAAGTTGAAAAGGGCGACATGATCGCTACCATCAAAATTATTTCTTTTTCTATTACTAATTCTAACTTAAAAAGAATTTCTAATTTAAATTTAAAAAATGCACTTAAAATACTTCCATTTAACAAAAAAAGATGTGCTCTAATACTGACACAAGGTTCAAAGGAAAATAAAAAATTAAATGATATATCTGAATCTAGAATTAGAGATAGATTAGAAAAAATTAATCATGAACTAGTTGCAACCCTTAAATGCAAACACAATGCTGTAGAAATTTCTAAAAAAATTAAGTTATTTAAGAAAAATAAGATTGATTTAATCCTAATTTTAGGTTCCTCCGCTATAGTGGATATAAAAGATGAAATTCCTTCAGCTATTAAGCAATCAGGTGGTAAAATTATAAGATTTGGTATGCCAGTAGATCCAGGAAATTTATTACTAATAGGAAAAAATAAAAACACTCCTATCATAGGACTTCCTGGCTGTGCTCGTTCTCCTAGTTTAAATGGTTTTGATTGGGTATTAGAAAGAATTGCTGCTGATGTAAATATAAACAAAAAAGATATAGCCAGAATGGGAATTGGTGGACTGTTAAAAACAAAAAAAGCTCTTAGAAATCTAAAAACCAAAAAAAATTATAAAATCTGTTCTATTATACTTGCAGCAGGTTGCTCTAAAAGAATGAAGTCCAATAACAAACTTCTCTCCAAATTATCAGAAACTACTATGATAAATCAAGTTGTAAACAGTGCAATATTGAGTAATACAGACTCAGATATTATTGTTTTAGGACATGAAAAAGAAAACATTGAAAAAATTTTACCAAATAAAAATTTAACAATTTCTATAAACAAAAATTACAATCAAGGAATTTCTTCATCAATTAAAATTGGAATATCTTCACTCCCTGAAGATTGTGATGCAGTAATTATTATTTTGGGAGATATGCCAGACGTAACTGATAAATTAATAAACAATTTGATTAAATCTTTTAATCCTGAAATTAAAAGACATATAATTCTTCCTTACTACAAATCTCAATTAGGTAACCCAGTAATTATATCAAGAAGGTTTTTTCCAGAAATTTTACAACTTAAAGGAGACTCTGGAGCTAAAAATATTATTAAAAAGAATTTGAACTATGTGTATAAACTCCCCCAAAAAAATAATGCTTCTTTATTAGATATAGATACTGATCAACAATTAATTACTTATCTTAGTAAACCTAAATTTATAAAAGAAATTTAGGACTTTAATGAAAATAAATACAATAATTTTTGATTTTGGCGGAGTCATAACAGATAGTCCACTTGTGGCTTTTAGAGAACTAGAAAAAAAGCATTGCATACAAGTTGGTACTATATCAAAGGTAGTGATGACTAATCCTGATAAAAACTCTTGGGCTCAATGTGAACGTGGAGAAATAAATATAAATCAATTTATTAAAGATTTTGAAAAAGAAGCTGATAATTTAGGATATAAAATTGATATGAAACTCGTTTTACAGCAGTTGTATGGTCCTATAAGACCTTTAATGGTCTCCAAGATACAAGAGTTATCAAAACAATACCAGCTTGTTTGTCTTACTAATGTTTTAAAAGGCATGAAATCAATCACTCCAAAACTAAGATCAGAAGAAGTGGATCAAGTATTAAAAAATTTCTATAGAGTATATGAAAGTTACGAACTAGGCATGCGTAAGCCTGAAGAAAGAATATATAAACATTTACTTAATGATTTAGAAATTTCACCAGAAAAATGTGTATTCCTAGATGACCTAGGGGTTAATCTAAAGACAGCCAGAAGAATTGGGATTCACACTATTAAGGTGAATGACCCCAAGATTGCCATTAGTGAATTGGATAATATTTTGGAAATAGAATAAATGGAGAGATTAACGTGAGCAAACCTACAATCAAAAGCATAGAAATAAAAGCAGCTAATATTCCATTAAATAATCCTGTAATAGCTAGAATAGGAACATTTCCTAATTGGGCATTTATGACAATAGAGATAAAATGCAGCGACAATACTATTGGAAAAGCATATATTGGACCCTATTTAATCCAATATACTCCCGCCATAGCAATGACTATGAAAGAATTATTTAAACAATATGAAGGAAGAGAAATTGCTCCTTATCAATTTTTTAATGAAGGAATGAAATCACTCAGCCTACTAGGTAGATCTGGCATAGCCATATATGCTTTAGCAGGATTAGATATTGCTTTTTGGGATGCGGATGCAAAAATAGCTGGTTTACCTTTATGTGTACATTTAGGAGGTTCTCTCGCACCAGTAAAATCATATAATTCAAACGGGTTATGGTTAAAAGATCCAGAATCCCTATATGATGAAACGCTTTCCCTATTAGATAACGGTGGTTTTGAAATAGTAAAAATAAGGCTAGGAAGACCTAATCTATCAGAGGATCTGAAAGCTATAGAAAATGTTAGAAAAGCTTTAGGAACAGAAAAACTTTTATTATCAGACTTTAATCAAGGTTTGACTTTACCTGATGCAATTATGCGACTAAATGGGCTTGATAATGAAGGATTATATTGGTTTGAAGAGCCTGTAGTCTATTATGATTTTGATGCATATAAAGAACTTAGGAATAGAATGAAAACCCCTATAATGATGGGGGAAAATTTTCATGGTCCTGATGACGCAATGAGGGCAATGAAAAACCAAATTTGTGATTTTATTATGCCAGATTTAATGCGAATAGGTGGTGTAAGCGGTTGGATAAAAACAGCCTCGATTGCAGAAAGCTTTGGTATGCAAGTATCCTCACACTTATTCCCAGAAGTTTCATCTCACTTGATGAGAATTACATCTACTGCACATTTATTGGAATGGACTGATTGGGCAGAATTATTTTTGGTAGACCCTTATAAAATTGAAAATGGTCACATTGTTATACCAGAAGTTCCCGGAACTGGAATAGAATTCAAAGGTGAAATATTAGAAAAATATAAAGTTGCTTGCTAACTGTTTGTTTTCAATATGTTTTTATAGTTTTCACGAAATTTAGACATTTTTGGATTAATTACTATCTCACAATAGGGCTGATTTTTATTTAGATTATAATAGTTCTGGTGATAATCTTCAGCTGGATAAAATTCTTTAACTGCGTAAAGTTTGGTAACAATTGGTGACTCATAATTATCATCAATACTATCCATATAATCATTGGCCTCATTTTTTTGAATATCACTATTGAAAAAAATCATAGATAAATAATGTGAACCTATATCATTTCCCTGGCCATTTAGTTGTGTAGGATCATGAGTGTTAAAAAATACTTCTAAAAGAGTCTTATAAGAGATCTCTAATGATTTAAAAGTAATTTCTATCGCCTCCACATGGCCCGTACTTCCAGAACAGATCATTTCATATGTTGGTGATGAAATATTTCCTCCTATATAACCAGATACTACCTTATAAACTCCTTTTAACTGTAAGAACACAGCTTCTGTACACCAAAAACATCCACCTGCAAATATAGCTTTATCCATAATGTCACCCGTTATAAAATAACTTCCAATGTTTAATGGTAGCGGAGGAGGGATTTGAACCCCCGACACATGGATTATGATTCCACTGCTCTAACCAACTGAGCTACTCCGCCACAACCCTCAAGATCTCACAAAAGAATAAACCTTCAAGGAAATTAGTGGACTCCAAAAGGCTTGCTTACCTTGGCTTAGAGTCCCCTTCTGTTTTCAAGAAGGATCCCTTTGTGTGTCCCTTAAGACGTCTTAAAAAACACCAAATGGGAGGCACTTGTCAATCTTTTTATCGTCTTTGCCACACTGGTGCCACAATGGAGATGAAATTGGCCACCAGTCGGATGGTGGAATACGGGATGAGTGTGTTTCAAGTATCCCTAATAACCGGTCATAAAAGTATGAGTA
>CAZNVN010000037.1:1093-15651 GCA_964576635.1 uncultured Rhodospirillaceae bacterium | reverse complement strand
GAAACAAAGAAAACTCTATTGGTAATTTTATGCACCAGGGAATTGCAACTCGTTCTTTTAAAAGGGGATTCCAACTTGCCGAATATGTAGAAGTATTAGGTGCAGGTCTAAACAATGGAATGCTAACCGTTGCATTAGAAAGAAAACTACCAGAAGAACTTCGCCCTAAAAAGATAGAAATTAATACAGGTAGCAGTTTTAAAAAATTTACTGACAAGATTTCTAAAGTAATAGAAGGCGAGAAGACTTAAACTAGATAAATATAGACGATTGAGGGAGGTAGTATTTTCTACCTCCTTTTTTTTATCGTTTTACAAGGGGATCTTTTAGTATAATTTATAGTAATTATTAAGTTTGAATCTAGGAAATTAAAATGAACTTTTCATTAAATGAGGAACAACTTTCTTTACAGGAAACTGTTAAAAAATTTGCAAAGAATGAATTAACGGAAATTGCAAAAAAAATGGAACAAGAAGATAAACCTGCTGACAAATCTGTTCTTAAAAAATTTGCCGACCTGGGTATCCTCGGGGTTAATCTACCTAAGGAATATGGAGGTGCTGGAATGAGCCATTTTGAAGCCGTCTTAGTTTTAGAAGAAGTAGCAAAAATCTCTATTGCAATTGCTTTTCCGGTATTCGAGTCAAGTTTTGGTCCAGCTTTAGCTATTTCAAATTTTGCCCCAGAAGAATTAAAAAAACGTGTGCTTCCTAAAATATGTTCAGGAGAGATCGTAGTAGCAGTATCAATGTCTGAGCCTAACGCTGGAAGTGCCTTAACAGACCTAAAAACTCATGCAAGAATCAAAGATGATAAACTAATACTTAACGGGCAAAAAAGGTGGTGTTCTGGTGCAGGACATGCTGATGGTTATGTAGTTTATTGCCGCCTATCAGAACAAGAAGGAGCAAAAGGAATAGGAGCAGTTTATATAGAAAAAAATACTAAAGGATTCACTTTTGGCAAACAAGACCATCATATGGGTTTTCGAGGAGTTAGTAGTGCGGATATGTACTTTGATGATGTCGTGCTTCCTAAATCCAATATTATAGTACCCGCAGGTGGTTTTAAAAAACTCATGGAGGCTTTTGACTTAGAACGTTGTGGAAATAGCACAATGAGCTTAGCATGTGCTCAATCTTCCTATGATTTTGTTTTAGAGTATATTCAAGAAAGAAAGCAATTTGGCAAACGTATAATTGATTTTCAAGCAGTTCAAATGCAATTAGCAGAAATGAAAATGAAACTTGATGCATCTAGATTATTAATATATCGAGCAGTTGTGAATGCGGATAAATCTCTACCCTCTATAGCTGATAGTTCTATAGCAAAATGTTTTGCAAATGAAATTACTCGTGAAGTTACAGGAAAAGCTATGCAGCTAATGGGTGGATATGGATATTCTAAAGAATTCCCTATTGAACAAAAAATGAGAGATTCTTGGGGATGGGGAATAGCAGGTGGTTCTATAGATATTCAAAAGACAAATATTGCCTCTGCACTAGTAGGTAGAAGGTTTAATCAGAGAAAATAGAATAAATTGGGGATATATAATATGAGTTCAGTTAAACTCCCTTTAGAAGGAGTGCGGGTTTTAGACTTAACAACTGTAGTAATGGGTCCATATACTACCCAAGTACTAGGTGACTTTGGTGCCGACATCATAAAAATAGAAGAACCCCAAGGTGATATGACGCGCGTAATCGGACCTTCTAAAAACCCTGGAATGTCATCTCTATTTTTGGGATCTAATAGAAATAAAAGAAGTGTAGTTTTAAATTTGAAACGAAAGACGGATAAGGATGCCTTATGGAAATTGATAGATACAGCACATATGTTTGTTCATAATATTCGTCCTCAAAAAATCAAAGCTTTAGGCTTTGACCCTGATAATGTACTAAAACACAATCCTAAAATAATCTATGGAGGACTACACGGATATAGAGAAGATGGACCTTAAGGAGGATCACCTGCATACGACGATGTAATTCAAGGACAATCAGGTATAGCGGGCACATTCATTGCAAGAGACAAAAATCCTAATCTAGTCCCAACAATAATAGCAGATAAAAGTATAGGGTTAATGGCTAGTAACGGACTTCTTGCAGCATATATACAACAATTGAAAACAGGTAAAGGGTCATACTTAGAAGTTTCTATGTTTGAAGGTATGGTTGGATATGTACTTTTAGAGCATCAATATGGAAATACTTTTATCCCCTCAATGGGAGGGGAAGGATACCCTAGAGCATTGTCACCTCAAAGAAAACCTTACAAAACCAAAGATGGGTTCATATGTATGCTTGCATACACAGATAAACAATGGAAAAATTTTTGGCAATTTACAGACAGTAACACATTTAAAAATGATAAGCGCTTTAGAACTAATGCAAGCCGAGCAAAAAATATTGACGCGCTTTATACGATAGTTGCTGAAATATTATTAAATAAGACTACGAGTAATTGGCTTCAAATACTAAAGAAGGCAGAAATCCCTTCAGGTGCAGTGAATACACTTAATGATTTAAATAAAGATCCTCATCTTGTTGCAACAGATTTTTTTAGAAACTTCAATCATCCAACAGAAGGAGCTATGAGAATCCCTGATACTGCTTTTCAACTCAACAAAAAGTCTCTGCCTATAAGACATCCTCAACCTAGACTTGGAGAACACTCAAAAGAAATACTGCGAGAAGCAGGAGTTGAAAAACAAAATATTGAAAAAATCTTAAAAAACAAACCTACATATTAGCATAATTATACATATAATCTCTTGAATAAGGGACTGTTTCAGTCCTTTTAGACAGCTGAATTTGAAAAACTGTCATAAATTCATTTCTAAAAGCAGATTCAGAAATAACTAAATAGTATTCCCACAGGCGTCTAAATTCCTCACCATATTTTAAATCTACCACTGTAGATTGTGACAAAAATTTTTCTCTCCATTTGCTTAAGGTTTCCGCGTAGTGCATATGTAAAAATTCTATATCCGTTATTACTAAATTAGACTGTTCTATATGAGGTAGAATTTCACTTAGAGAAGGAATATACCCTCCAGGAAAAATATATTTTGACAAATATGAATCTGTTGTGCCAGGTCCTCTGATTCTGCCTATAGTATGTACCAAAGCTAATCCATCTTCATGTAAACAATCATATATTTTAGAAAAATAATGCGTATAATTTTTTAAACCTACATGTTCGAACATACCAATACTAACAACCCTATCGTACTTTCTGTCAATGTCTCTATAATCTGTAGCTGTATATTTTAGCTTTGTATCCAATCCAAGATTTTGAATACTATTTTGGGCATAATTAAGTTGTTCTTGTGATAATGTTATACCATGAACGAAGCAATTATATTGTTTTACCATATGAAGAGCCAAACCTCCCCAACCACATCCAATATCTAGAACATCATGATTTTCAGATAGCAATAATTTTTTTGAAATTAAATCTTTCTTAGCATCCTGTGCTTCATCTATAGACATATTTTTTTTAGAAAAATAGGCGCATGAGTATTGCATACTCTTATCCAAAAAAATTTTATAGAAACCGGGCTCATGATCGTAATGAGCACTTACATTATTTACAGACTGCTGCAGTGAGTTTCTAGCAAACTGTTTCAATAATAAATTTTTAAGATAATTCAAATTTGATAAAAATGAAAAACGAACCTTATTATTAAAATTTTTATCTATTACAAATACAAATTCAGCTAAACTACCTTTTATTTCAACATCACCCTTAAAATATGCCTCGCCAAAGCTAAGGCTTGCCGAATGAAAAATGAGTAATAAAATATCCTTAAATTTTTTAAAATTTATGTCATAAATTTTACTTCCTTGACCTATACTTTGACTGACTCTTTTATACCTAAATATGATCGTAATATCACTAGTATACTTTTTAAGTTTTAATGACATGTACATCAGCAAAATTTTACACAAAAAGTTCTTCATATATATCCTGTAGAATAATTAATCTAATAAAACTTGGCTTATAGCTTAAAATATATAATCATCATTATACAAATAAAAAATACTTTTTTGGAACTATTTACTATTGTAAAAAGATGAAAAAAATAAGTCTTATAATAATTTTTATATTCTTATATGACATAGTCCCTACTCTTGCTGACAGGTTATCTATATTGAATTGGGAAACAAAAGCTCCTGAATCACTAGACAGTCTTTCTCTGTCTCAAGATAAAGATAGAAAAGAAGGCATAGCAGTTATAGAACTGGACCAAAGTAGTGAAGACTTCGGAAAAATTCTATTCAATATTCCTGTAAACCCAAATTTAGTGCTCCATCATATTTTTTACAATCAAAACTTATCGAAAGCTTATATAACAGCTTTAGATAGTGATTCTCTGCATGTGATAAATATGTCAGACCAAGTATGGAGACTGAAGCCAATACATACACCTATGTGTAAAGTACAAGAAAACATAATTTTTTCTGATGATAATACTAAGTGGTGGCTTACATGTATGGGATCAGAAAATGTAATAGTAGGAGATGCTATATCTGACCAAATAATAGACGTCATTTCTCTTCCAAATACATTTCCACACGGAATCACTCTAGATGAAAGAATAGACAGAATATTGATAGCTAATTGCGTTGCACCTGACATGAGTAATGCAGGTAAAACCATAGAAGTAATAGAAGCATCAACAGGAAAACATCTTAATAGTATAGAGATTTCAAGGGGAAGTTTGAATGCTCCAGTAGAGGTACTTTTTGTTCCTAATTCCGATCCACCTGTTGCCTATGCAACAACTATGATGGAAAATTCATTATGGGGTTTGGAATGGAATTATGAGTCAGATAGTTTTGAAGCTAAAGAATTATTTGATTTTTTTAAAGCTGATAAATCATTAATGCCATTAGAAATTTATTTTAATAAAGATCTCACTCTTTCTTATATTACTACTGCCGACCCAGGAAGATTACACGTTTTTGATGTTTCTCAAGATCTTATGTCACCTATTTTAATCAAGAGTATTGATGCAGGAGGAGGAGCACATCATGTAGCTATAACTAAGGATGAAAAAACAGCATATGTCCAAAATGGCTTATTAAATATTCCAGGCATTAATGATGGATCAATTACAGTCATCGACCTTGAACAATTAAAAGTGGTAAATGTCATAGAAACCTTCAAGTCTAAAGGTCGTGTTCCTAATTCTATTACATTACTTCCTAAATGGTATAATTCTGCAGGTCATATTAACAACGGCAACAAATAAAGCTAGTGAACTATTGGCTGTGCTAAAATCCATAAACTAAAAATAGTATATAAAACCATAAATAAAGAAAAAGGCAGATGTATTTTTAAGGTATTTGAATTACTTCCCTTAATTTTAAATGCTATTTTTTGACTGATAAAAATTGAAGCCATATGACCTAAAACTACACTTATTAGGATTATAGTCCAACCAATCTTCGCATTAATGACTGCCACATTAATTTGCATGTTAGCTGTTCCAAAAAGATTCCATCCCCAACCAAATGGATCTGAAATAAGTTGAATTCCAATTTGTCCGGCGATCAATAAGAATGAGAAGTAATGTGCTACATGATAAGCAGCAGCAATAGGAATAAGAGCTGGAGTAAAAGCTATTAGTATAGTGCATAAATCAATTTTTTGTTGTGCGTGTTTTTGAACACGAAAACAGGTTGCCATAAATAAAAATCCAATTATTAAGGGCATACAAATAAATCCTATAGAATTAAGTACTAAAGTAATGTCACCAAAAAACTGAACTAGTTTTTCTAAGGCAGGTCTAAAAAATGATATTGAAACGATATAGACTTTGAAATTATCCCAAGCCTCTGTTTCAATAATCCCGTCAAAACTAATGCTAGATACTGCTACAACTATAAATAATGAGGAATAAATACTACCTCTGCCCATGTGGACACCACTTAAAGGAAGCCTAAAATTATCTTTAAAGTTTTTTTTATCTCTTCCTAATATGCCTAATCTACCGAGCATACCAAAATATATATTAAAAATTTCTGCAGAATTATTCCAGCGAGACCTGCCATAAACAACCATCCCCAATAAAGTGATAAGTGAATAAAACACTAAAAATAAAGAAAGATTATAAGGAACTTCTCTACCGGGAAATATTATAGCTATCCACAAAACAATAAATAATAATATTAACCCCAATATTTCTGCTTCTTTATCTGAATGTCTCCTAATGCGTTTTAACTTTTTTCTGAAAATAAAAATAAATAGAGAATAAATACTTGACCAAGGACTAATAGCCCCCCAAAAATTTCCAAAAACGATTGATAAATATGCAATACCAACCCAGACCCAAACCCAGATAAAAACGTTAATTATATTATCGAGAGGACCTTGTGAGCCGAATAAACCAGCAATAACTAAAAATACTAAAAATAAGAAAGGAATTTTATTAAGGTAATTTAATTTAAAATTTGAATACCGATATTCAGTTATGTTTTTGCTTTCTTTAATATAAGAAGAAAAACGAAAATAGCTCACCAAAAATATTGTAATCATTACTACTACACCTGAAGTAAATAAATAGAATGAAAGAGGAATTGGAAGCTCGTAACGCACATTAAGACCATGCGCATAAACATCAAAGGAGGAAAAAAGAATTATTAATATAAAAACAACAAGACTTGAATATATGACAGTCTTATTTCGTAGGTAAAAACGGTATTTTCTTACCATCAGTAACTTTTTTCTTTGTTATCGTTTTATTCTTGGTACAGCCAATTTTTATAAAAAGCTCCACCTGACCAAATCCTTCCTCATCTTTACATAAAGAAATAGGAAGGCTAGAATTTGCATCCATCAAATCATCGTGAAGTATTACGTTGCAAACCAAATCTGTTACTTTTATTTGTGCATTCATTTCAGATAAATTTACGACTGAGGCACTTATGCTATCTTCAGTGTTTGCTTTTTGTATACTAAAAATAAAAGAAAAAAGAAAAATTATAATAAAAAAATATTTCATATAATTAACTCCTGTATAACTACACCGCAGAATAATATTAAACAACCCACAAATCAATTTGAATTCCTCTAAAACCTATATCTTAGTGGGATTTGGTATATCTTTATATACTTTTTCTGGATCAAAGGATTTGCTATCTTCAATAAACTCTAATAACCTCTCAGGCTCATCACTTTTTCCTAAAGGTACTTCCCTATAAAAACAGCTCCTATATCCAACATGGCATGAAGATTCATCTCCCCCTTCAGTTGGAGGGCATAACAATACCTCAATTACTAAGCAATCTTGATCATCATCAATTAACATACGCTTTACTTCTTGAAACATCCCAGAAGTTTCTCCTTTTTTCCAAAGTTTTTTTCTTGATCTAGACCAATAGTGAGCAAATCCTGATGACATGGTCAGTTTCATAGATTCTTCATTCATATAAGCAAACATTAAAACTTCTTGTGTTTCAAAATGTTTAGTTATGCATGGAATAACACCATCAGAATCAAATTTAGGGGCCAAATCTTGACTTTCCTCTACTTGTTCAACAGACAATCTTTTTAAAAATTTAATATTAGCCATAAATAGTTACCTATAAATTATATTTCCTAATCTATACTAAATAGCGGATTATTAGAAATTAATCTTTAATTTAATAATAAATAAATATATATATAAAATAGAATAATAAGTTATAATAAAGTTTAAAATAAAAAATTATTTGGAATATAGTTATGAAGCAGAATATTGTAACCAAAAAAGAGTCATCTAATAATCATAAACCTTCTCGTGAGGAAGCAAAAGAGGCTGTGAGAACTATGCTCGCCTGGGCAGGAGAAAATCCCAATCGGGAAGGATTGATAGAAACTCCTGAAAGAGTGGTAAGTGCATATGAAGAATTTTTTGCAGGATATGATATGGATCCTGATGAAATATTAGATAAGACATTTGAAGAAGTTGCAGGTTATGATGAAATGGTAATCGTTAAGGATGTCAGATTAGAATCTCACTGTGAACATCATATGGTTCCATTTATAGGCATTGCTCACGTAGCCTACATTCCGCATAAAAGAGTTGTAGGAATTAGTAAATTAGCAAGAATTGTAGATGTGTATGCAAAAAGATTACAGACACAGGAAACGATGACCGCTCAAATAGCTGACACCATACAAAGGGTATTAGAGCCTAGAGGAGTTGCTGTAGTAATTGATGCCGAACATCAGTGTATGAGTACAAGAGGAGTTCATAAATCTGAAACTTCTACTGTAACTAGCAGAATGCTAGGTATTTTTAGGACCGATGAACGTACTCGCTCAGAATTTATGAATTTAATTGCACCAGCAAATACTAGGTAAGATTATTAGTGACTCAAAACATGAGCACTGTAGCTATAAAACCTACAAAACCTTTAATACTAGCATCTAAATCAGAAGCAAGGGATAAAATTCTTCAAAAATCTGGAATTTTATTTTCAATAAAGCCATCAAATGTTAATGAATCTGAAATTAAAAAAAATATTAATGAATTCGGACTCTATAAAATTGTTAAGCAACTGGCCATTAAAAAAGCTTCCCAGATTGGAAAATTATATCCTGAAGCATACGTAATAGGTGCAGATCAAATATGTAGCCTTGGAAAAAAAATATTTGATAAGCCAAAAACTGAATATAATGCTATTAAACAACTTACTGAACTATCAGGTAAAACTCATAAACAGTATACAGCCGTGTGTTTATATCACAAAAACAAGATGATATGGTCTAAAGTAGAAATATCCACTTTAAGAATGCACAAACTTACAACTAATGAGATAAAAAACTATGTAAAACATGAGAAACCCTTTAATAGTTGTGGGTCTTATAAATTAGAGTCACTAGGTTTCAATTTGTTTTCAAAGATTGATGGATCAGATGATACCATACAGGGGCTGCCACTTATTCCTCTTTTAAAGGAACTAAAAAAAAATGGGATTTATTCAACTGAAAAAATTGTTAGTATGTAGCCATTTTAGATAAACAATAATATTAAGTAGATATAAACAGAACACAATGAAAATTTATGATAAAATTTAAAATTCACAACACTTATGGTAATAAAAAAGAAGTTTTTATTCCAAATAATCCAGACCATGTAAGGGTATATGCTTGCGGACCTACAGTTTATGACCATGCCCATATAGGTAACGCTAGAATGGCAGTCGTTTGCGACCAGCTAATTAGAGTACTAAAAGAAATATATCCAAAGGTAACATATGTATCTAATATTACAGATATAGATGATAAAATCATAGAATCCGCTAAAGAAAATAATACACCTGTAGAAGAATTAACAACAAAATTTTCAAAATTATACAATGAAGATATGCTTGTACTAGGAGTTCAAATTCCTGATATTCAACCAAGAGCGACTCAACACATAGATGAAATGATAAAACTTATTTCAAGTTTAATAAAAAATGAATATGCATATTATACAAATGCCCATGTACTATTTAGTGTCAAAAAATATTCAAATTATGGCAAACTATCCGGGAGAGCACAAGAGGAACAAATTGCAGGAAGTAGAGTGAAAGTAGTGGAATTCAAAGAAGATCCTGCTGATTTTGTTCTATGGAAACCTAGTAAAGATGATCAACCTGGATGGGAATCTCCTTGGGGGAGAGGTAGGCCTGGATGGCACATAGAATGTTCAGCTATGTCAGAGAAAACACTTGGACTTCCATTTGATATACATGGAGGAGGACAAGATTTAATTTTCCCCCATCACGAAAATGAAATAGCACAAACATGCGGAGCCCATAAACTTACTAGACCTCAGGATTATGCAAAATACTGGCTCCATAATGGATTTGTTACCGTAGAAGGAGAAAAAATGTCAAAGTCCCTGGGTAACATTAAATTAGTAAATAATTTAACCAAAGCTATTCCAGGAGAAGTGGTAAGGTTTGCCCTTCTCTCTGCACACTATAGACAACCCTTAGATTGGTCAGAATCAATTATTAAACAATCTAAAAATACTCTAGATAGGTATTACAGATTTCTTTACGAAACAAAAGATCAAAAAACGAATGAGAAAGTTTTTGAAACATCTTCTAATAAAGTACTAGATGCACTATGTGATGATCTCAATACTTCACTTGCTCTAACTGAACTGAGCAGAATTCTGGATAATAAAAGTAATGAAGCAAAGAGTAATATTAAATCACAATTGCTTTGTGCAGGAAGAATTCTTGGAATATTAGGGGAATCTCCCTCTAAATGGCTGGGATATGAATATCAGGATAAAAAATTTGATGTATCCTTAATTGAAAAATTAATCCAAGATCGTATAAAAGCTAGAAATAATAAAGATTTTAGTCTTGCAGATTCTATTCGTATTGAATTAAATAATATGGGAATAGAGATTGAAGATACTCAACAGGGAACTAAATGGCGAAAAAAATAACATGGAAACAACTAAAAAAAATATTGTCATAACCTTTCCTGATGGAAAGAATAGTGAATTCTTAAAAGGTATCTCCGGCTATGAGATCGCTAAATCAATTTCTAAATCCTTAGCTAAAGAAGCAGCTGCGGTTGAAATTAATGGAAATCTGGATGATCTAACATCAAAAATAGAGAAGAATACTAGCATTAATATTATAAAAAGAAATGATGATGAAGCGCTAGAACTAATTCGCCATGATTGTGCACACATTATGGCCGAATCTGTACAAGAACTATTTCCTGGAACTCAAGTAACCATAGGACCAGCCATAGAAAATGGATTTTACTATGATTTTTCCTATAAAAGACCATTCACAACAGATGACTTCCAAAAAATTGAAGAAAAAATGAGAGAAATTATTGATAAAGATGCCGAATTTATAAAAGAAATTTGGAAGAGAGAGAAAGCCATAAAATTTTTTAAAGATAACGGAGAAAAATATAAGGCTCAAATAATTAAAGAGTTACCAGAAGAAGAAACTATCACTATTTATAAGCAAGGGGAGTGGATAGATCTTTGTAAAGGACCACATCTTCCAAGTACTAAACATATAGGCAAAGCTTTTAAATTAATGAAGGTAGCTGGAGCCTATTGGCGTGGAGATTCATCTAATGAAATGCTGACTAGAATATATGGAACAGCTTGGAGAAATGAAAAAGAATTAAATAATTACCTAATACAATTAGAAGAGGCAGAAAAGAGAGATCATAGAAAACTTGGAAAAGAGATGGATTTATTCCATTTTCAAGAAGAAGCACCAGGCGCAGTCTTCTGGCATCATAAAGGGTGGAAACTATTTCAAAGTCTAGTGAGTTATATGCAAAAAAGACAGGATGACGCTGGATATGAAGAAATTAATACACCTGATATAATGGATAAATCACTTTGGGAGTTGTCAGGACATTGGGAAAAATTTGGGGATACTATGTTTACGACTGAAGCCAAAGAAGAAAAAGTTTATGCCCTTAAACCTATGAACTGCCCAGGGGGAATGCAAGTATATAAGCAAGGTATAAAAAGCTATAGAGATTTACCTTTAAGAATGGCTGAATTCGGAAAGGTACATCGCTATGAACCATCAGGAGCATTACATGGATTAATGAGAGTGCGAGCATTTACTCAAGATGATGCGCATATTTTTTGTACTGAAAACCAAATAACTAAAGAATGTATATCTGTATGCAACCTAATTTTAAGTATATATAAGGACTTTGGATTCGAAAATATAAGTATAAAATTTTCTGATAGACCCGATAAAAGAGTAGGATCCGATGATATTTGGGAAAAATCAGAAAAAGCTTTAAAAGAAGCAATTGACGCTTCAGGTTTATCTTATAGCTATAATCCTGGAGAAGGAGCATTTTATGGTCCTAAATTGGAATTTGTTTTAAGAGACGCAATAGGAAGAGATTGGCAATGTGGAACTCTCCAAGTTGATTTAAATTTACCTGAGCGACTTTCTGCTAACTACATTGGTGAAGATGGAAGCAAACATTTTCCTGTTATGTTGCACAGAGCTTTATTTGGCTCCTTAGAAAGATTTATAGGCATTTTATTGGAACATCACGCAGGAAAACTGCCCTTATGGTTGGCACCTATACAAATAGTAATTGCAAATATTACTTCTAGTGCAGAATCTTACGCAAAAGAAACATTCTATTTATTTAAACAAAACTCTTTAAGAACGGAACTAGATATAAGAAATGAAAAAATTGGTTATAAAATAAGGGAGCACAGTACTGCAAAGATACCCATCTTGTTTATAATTGGTAACAAAGAAATGGAAGAAAGAACAATATCTATTAGACGACTAGGAAGTGATAAGACAGAAACTCTTAGTATAGAAGAGTCTTTGTCCAAATTATTGGATGAAGCTAAACTACCAAGATCTATAGCTTAATAAAAACATGTTAAAATACTGTATAAAAATTTTAATTAAGTCATACCAATACACAATTTCTCCTGTATTAGGTCCCAAATGTCGATACTTACCTACTTGTTCCAATTATGCATTGGAAGCCATACATAAACATGGAGTTTTCAAAGGAGGTTTGCTGACACTTAAACGTATAAGCAGTTGTCACCCTTGGGGTAAGTCAGGACACGATCCAGTACCAGATTAATTTACATTACCTTATTAGTTTGCGGATCAATCAAATGTATTTGACTTTTATCGATAGTAAAGGTCATATCAGATTTAACTTTTTCAACCGATTTGGGATCACACCTAGCGCATACCTCAGCCTCAGACAAATCAAAAAACACCATAGTGTCCATTCCCATAGGTTCTAATACTTTTACTTTTGCATTAAAATCCTCATACATATCATGGGTATGTTGTTTTTTGTTCGTCAAATGCTCAGGTCGTATTCCTAAAATTGCTTTCTTACTTGCTAAAACTTTATATCGATCTAGACGGTCTTTAGGCACAGAAAGGGATAGTTTATCATTAATTTTTATATTTAGACCATCAGTTGTTTTAACTAATTGGCAAGGAATAAAATTCATTGATGGAGATCCTATAAAACTAGCAACAAAATGAGTTTTAGGGGCGTTATACATTTCATCAGGAGTACCTACTTGCTCAATAATTCCATCATTCATCACAACTATTCTATCAGCAAGTGTCATAGCCTCTACTTGATCATGAGTAACATAAACTATAGTTGTTTTGAGATGCTGATGTAGTTTTTTTATTTCAGTTCTCATCTGTCCTCTCATTTTTGCATCCAAATTACTCAAAGGCTCATCAAACAAAAATACTTTAGGATTTCTTACTATTGCTCTACCCATTGCAACCCTTTGTCTCTGCCCTCCTGACAATTGTCTAGGACGTCTATTTAATAACTCAGAGATACTTAAAATTCTTGCTGCATCTAGGACTCTTTTATTAATTTCATCCTTTGAATATTTTCTTAATCTTAGTCCAAATGACATATTTTCATGAACCGTCATGTGTGGATAAAGTGCATAACTTTGAAATACCATAGCTATGTTCCTATCTTTTGGAGGAATATCATTAACTACTTTTCCTCCTATTTCTATATTGCCTTTAGTAATATCTTCTAGACCTGCAATCATTCTTAAAATTGTGCTCTTCCCACAACCCGATGGCCCGACCAAAACTAAGAATTCATTTTCAGCAATATCAAGATCAACTCCTCTTACTGCTTCCGTTCTGTCAAATGTTTTATGTAAATTAGTTAAAGATACATCAGCCATTATTTTTATCCCTTCGTAGCTCCAGACGTAAGTCCTGCAATATAATAATCCATCAAAAATGCATATATAATAACCGGAGGTGCCGCTGCTAATAACGCTCCAGCCATTAAACCTCCCCAATGAAAAACATCCCCTCTAATTAAAGTAGTAACTGTTCCAACTGTTAAGACCATCTCGCTTTCACTATAAATAAATGCTAATGGATATAGAAACCCTGCCCAAGAAACTGTAAAAGCAAATATAGTAGCAGCAATAAGACCTGGCATAGCTACAGGAATAAATACTTTTAGTAACATTTGAAAATGATTTGCTCCATCAATGAGAGCAGCCTCATCCAGTTCTCGTGGTATCGATGAAAAGTATCCAATCATTAGCCAAGTACAAAATGGAACGCTTAAAGTCGGATATACAAGCACAAGTACCCAATAGCTATTTAATAATCCAAGCCAACCAACTATTTTAAACAAAGGAATAAATAAAAGAGTATCGGGCACCAAATATGTTAAAAATATACCCGTAGCTAAAATTCCAGACCCCCAAAACTTTAATCTTGATAATGAATATGCAGCCAAGACACTAATAACCATGGATATTACAACTACGGATATTGTAACTATTATAGTGTTTTTGAAAAAAGTAAGAAAAGGTGTCTCCGTAAATAAGTATATATAATGACTTAAAGTTATCCCCTGCTCTATTAACCAAGGGTTTGCCGTAAGTTCTGCTATTTCCTTATTCGATTTTAAAGAAGTTATGAGCATATAATAAGGAGGAAACAAAAAGAACACCACAAAAATTAGTAAGAATGCATAGGCAGCTATCAAAGCCCATTTTCGGTTAGAATTCATGC
>CAZNVN010000037.1:0-1083 GCA_964576635.1 uncultured Rhodospirillaceae bacterium | reverse complement strand
ACCTCTTTTGACCTTTTTCGTACATTTCGCAGAATGACAAATGAGAGTATAGCCAATACAGGAAACATAAATAAAGATACTGTCGCACCAAGAGGTATATCACCTGATTCTATACCTACTCTAAAAGCATAAGTTGCAAAAAGATGAGTAGTATCTATTGGTCCTCCTCTAGTTAAAACCCTTACAATATCAAAATTTGCAAACGTCACTATTATAGAAAAGAGAATAGTGATAGAAATAATATTTTTCATCATTGGAAGAGTAATATAAAAAAGTTTTTGCCAATAATTAGCGCCATCTATTGATGACGCTTCATATAAATCTTCTGGAATAGACTTTAGAGCTGCCAAATACATTATTAGAAAAAATGGAGCCCCTACCCAAATATTCACTAGTATGATAGAGAATCTCGCCCAAAAAGTTTCACTAAGCCATGGAATGGCATCTATTGACAATTTCCCGAGCATCCAATTTAGAGCACTATACGTTGGTTCAAATAACCACCACCAACCTAAGGTAGACAGAGCAGGAGGAATTACCCACGGAACTAATAACATACCACGCCATTTTCTTTGCCCTTTACTAGGCAGTTCATTTATGGAATGAGCGGCTACAAACCCTATTAAAGCTTTAAAAAAAACAGCCACTAAAGCAAATAAAATTGATTGTTGAACAACTAGCCAAAACGTTTCTCTTTTAAATAGAAATAAAAAATTGGCTATCCCTACAAATTTAGTTTCAGCTTTATTTAGAGTAGCCAAAAATATTGAGAAAAAAAATGGATAAATAATTAAACAGGCAACCATTAATATTAACGGCAAACACATTATAAAAGCTATACGTGGTTTTTGCCTAAACCAAAGATATAGATTACTTAATTTCATTATCCACGCATAACACCTTCTAGTTCATTTTCCGCCCACTTAATCCCTTTTTTAATTGAATGACCTTTTGAAGTTATGCGAGCTATGAGATTAGAAATTATATATTGTGTTGTAATTTGTGAAGCAATTTCTGGAGGAGCAGGATAACCTGGTGCTACCGGTATCTCATCCCCTCTCATTGGATAATTATATAAAGTTC
>CAZNVN010000036.1:9287-16145 GCA_964576635.1 uncultured Rhodospirillaceae bacterium | reverse complement strand
ATTCCTAGGTCCTAATTCGTGTGCTGCGGTTTTTGTAAGTGCAATTAGTGCTGCCTTACTTGAGGCATAACCAGCTCTTCCAATATTACCATCCAGTGCGGCTGTTGATGATATATTTATAATGCTACCATTTCTATTTTTAATCATTTTTTTTGAAACTATTTGTAAGAAACTAACAGCAGAAAAATAATTAATTTGAAATATCTTTTCTAATTCTTTTTGTGAGGTCATACCAATTAAACCAGTATATATATCCAGCGTTGTTTATCAAAATGTCTATTTGCTTATGTTCAGCAATAATTTTTAATCCAGATTTAAGCATACTTTTACTCTCTAAATTTAAGTAAACTGGAGTAATTTTGATTTTATGTATTTTTGATAAATTGGAGGTCAAAGAAGTAAAATCATCATTTTCGGATCTACAGAATGCAATTATATTGCAACCATTTTTTGCGAATAGCTCTAGGCACGCCAAGCCTATTCCACTGTTACTTCCTGTTATTACTGCAGTTTTATTAACTAAATACATGTACCACTCTCAATTTTGAATAAACATTTATTTGATTTTAGTTTATTATTCTAGATAAAGCATAAGGTAGTTGATAGCCATCCCAAACCATATCCATTTCCAAAGCTTTGCCTATAGGTACTACTCTGTCAAAACCTTTTAATTTGTCTTTATCTATAATATTTAAAATATCACTTTTCTCGACTCCTAAATAAGATAATGTTTGTACAATATTGTTTGATAAAAATGCTATATCATTAATATTTTTAGTATCGTATTCAACAAAACAGCCAAAAAAGCCTCTCATTTCAAATATTTTTTTATCTATCTTTTCAATTTTTATCTTAAAAAGTTTTGTATTTTCAATTTCAACTTTTTTTATGTTTTTACTAGTTGCTAAAATTTTACATAGATTTGTATGTTTATCTATTTCACTAGCTTCATCTAATTCATATTTTACTAATAATTTTTTCAGCTTTGCCCAAAATAAATTTTTGGCTGCATTTTTATTATCATTTAACCAAATTATTAATTGTGGAGATGAACAAGCATTTTGGTCCATAAAATAAGTATCATTATAAAAATTATTAATGAGGCTATTAAGCTTATTTTCGTTTAGGCTTAGAACTTTTTTACCGTCAATTATTGCTAATGAATATCTATCAGGGAAGGTAATATCTCTAGCTTTTTCATGAATTTTAAAATTTCTAATTTCATTTATAGTTTGATTGCCGCCCCAAATTATTCTTGCGTCGCAATAACTTGAATAGTACTTTGTTATTTCTTCATCATGCTCGTATTGAATAAATATGTTAGATGCACTTAATTCTTTATATTTGTGCATATTAAATAAAATTTTTATAACTTTTAAAATAATCTCAGCTTGAATATTTTTAGTGTTAGAAATTCTAATAATATTTGAATTACCGGCTACTAATCCAAATACAAAAGAATATGCAAAATTAGTAGGAACATTTGATGGAGTTATGTGAAAAATGGTTCCTAGACCTATTCTTAAATTGTTATCACAATATAGTTTTTTATATCTTTTGATATTACTTGTTCTGCACCAATAAGCAAAAGCATATAAATCAGGATAAAGTTTACTTTCTTTTAATTTTAATAAATTTTTAGATAGATCACTTAAGAATTGACAGATATTTTCATCGAAAATTTTATTTGTAATGCAAAGATGTTTGTTTTTGATTATGTAGTTAATTTTTGTTCTTTTATCTAACATCACTACATCCCCTCAATTCAGAATTCTTTAATCTCCCTTCAATATTAAAATATTTACCTTTTCTTCCACATTTGCAATTATCTATTCCTATAATTGTTCCTATATCTTCAGTTAGGATATTATGACCAGGGTAGCTAGTTGCTAAGGGAGACATTAACTGAATTATACCTTTACCAGTGCTACGGGGTGTTTCTAAAATGTTGCTTCTAACAAAAATATCTGAATAAATAGAACAATGAAGATAGTTAAATTCGCATTCAAAAAATATAGAGCCTGTTTGTTCAACTAAACCATAATAATTATGAACTTTATTTAATCCCAGGGTATTTTTAATTAGTTTTTTAAATTTTAAATTTGTGATAGAGGATTCTTGCATTTTTTTCCATCCACCCCCATGAATAACTACACTATCATTTTTGAATAGAAATCTTTTTTGTGATAATAGTTCCTTTATGAAATTATTATATAGTATGTGTGTAAAACCAAAAATTAATACTTTCTGGTCTTTATATTTATTATAAAAATTGGACACGACTTCATAATTTATAGATAGATCATCATTTAGCGCATAATTTACATCTTTTCCAAACAAAGAAAATCCTAATATTGCGGCTCCTCTTGCAGAAAAACTTTTTCTAGACGATAATGTGTTTTTTGAGTCAATTATTAGCATTGGTAATCTTTTGTTTCCTAGGTATGATGATACTATCTTTGAAAGAACTTTTGTTTGATTAGAAGCATTAAACTTGTCTAAGTAAATAACTGAAGGTTTGTCATTGGATGTTCCTGAGGACATCAATGTTTTAAAAATATTTTCTTTATTTATACTCATTAATTCTAACTGCTTAAATAATTTAACTGGGATAAAGGGAAGGTTTTCTAGATTTGAACTTCTAAAATTTTGATTATTTAAGCCAAAAACTATTTTTTTATATTCTTTACAATTTTTTGTATGATATAATGTTAATTTTTTTATTTCTGTATCGTAGTATTTGCTTTTTTTTTCAAAGTCCCAACCATAAATTGGTTCATAAAAAATATTTTCATTTAACATCAATTTTTTTTCAAATTATTATAAATAATTTTCCCTGACATGTTTCTTGGAATTTTTTTAATTAAATGTACTTTGCATCTACTTAGCGGAATTGTAGTACTGTTTTTAATTATATTCAACAAATCTCTAGGGTTTGACTTTGTTTCGCTGTAGATATTTAAATAGTCATTTTGAATTGAACATACTACTGAAAAATTATGTTGAGAAAGAATATTTTCAACTTCTTCAAGGTTGATTCGGTCTCCTAAAATTTTGGAATATCTATTTTTTCTACCTGTTATATAGTAATAACCCTCATCATCAAATTTAGCTAAATCCCCTGTTCGTAATACATCTGAGGTAGATTCTTTACTTTTTAAATCACGATAGCTTTTTGCATATCCTATAAAAACATTTGGTCCCTTATATATTAATTCACCTTCCGTGTTAGCTTGATGAATATGGATTTTTTTATCATCTTCAAGCCATATTCTTCCTCCTTTGATGGCTTTTCCAATACTTTCAATTTTTTTTTCAATAAGTTCGGGTTTAAGAT
The DNA here is from genome assembly GCA_964576635.1 of uncultured Rhodospirillaceae bacterium. GTDB lineage: Bacteria > Pseudomonadota > Alphaproteobacteria > TMED109 > TMED109. Next base: position 12,808 of record CAZNVN010000036.1, on the reverse strand, counting down.
AGGATATTCTAGGAGATGCTTCAGTTTGACCATACATAACATAAATTTTAAATTTATATTTTTTTGAAAATTCTATTAATTTTTTTAAATATTTTTTGTTAAGCTTACCTCCTGCTTGTGAAATAAATTTTAAGCAGGAAAAATCAATTTTTTTAATGTGAAGTTTTATAATCAAATTATAAGTATATGGAACTCCATTAAAGTTAGTTGGTTTAAAGCTTTTAAAAATAGTCCAAAAATCTCTAGATATAACTGAATGATTACACAGTAATATTTTTCCGCCTACATATAAATGTGTGTTAATTAATGATAGTCCATATGAATAATTAAATGGCAAATTTATTATAGTTTTATCGTTTTTAGTTAAGCCAAGATATTGAATTATAGTTTTAGTATTATGTCTAATATTATCTAAAGAAATTTTAATAAATTTTAAACTTCCAGTAGAACCTGATGATGATAATAAAAGCGAAATTTTCGGATCTAAATTATGTTTTTGTGAAATTTTATTTTTATATAACAAAGATTCGTTATTCATATTTTTTGCTAGATATTCTTTTCCTATAAAATCAATTTTTTTTGAAGTATAAATATAATCTGGCTTAAAGTTTGTTATAATTTTTTTTAATTTATTTAACCTTATATTTTCTTCTAACAAAATTGGAACTGTTTTTGTAAAAAGACAGGTCATATAAGTTATTAGGGTGGAATAATTGTTAGTGCACAAAAGTAATAGTACACTTTTCTGTTTAATATTTTTTGAATATTTTTTTATATCTTTATATAAAGTTGCATAACTTATTTGTAATTTTTTTTCAGTTATAACTGCTGTTCGATTAAGATTTTGGTATTTATTTTTAATGAAAAAATAATTATTAAACATTTATTTAAGGTATTATTTTAATATAGTTGATTTTATAATCATTCAATTTTTACTTGATATTTTTTTAATATTTCAATTCCTTTTTTATAGGAGCTAAACTCAACGATATCATCTGTTTCAAATGAAATATTAAACTCTTCTTCTAATGCTGCTATTAAACCCATATGTCCTATTGAGTCCCACTCTTCAATCGAATTGAATTCTAAATCTTCGGTTATAGCACTATCGTCAGCTCCTAAACCTTCTTGGAAAGCACTTTTATATTGTACTTTAGTCATCTAATACTTACTTAAAACTTTTAAAATTTTATAATAGTTGTTATATCTTAATGTTTTTTATTATACAATTAATAAACTATATTTTCACATACTAAATATTATAATAGATCAATAAATAAGTTATGAATGCCTTTTGAATTATATGTAACAAAAGATTCAATAATATGAAAAAAATAAATTTACAAAAAAAACTTTCAGTCAAAAATAAGTCAGAAATAATTCAAGAATTTGAATTTAATGGAATTGTTAGATTTCAAGTCTCATATAACAGTGTTAAAGATATAATGGATTTCGTTGATAATTTTACTCTGTCTTATACAAATGATGCTATGAGAAGAAATATAAGATTTAATAATAAAAGAATAAGGGATGTAGATGTAGGCACAAGAGAAATTAGATTACATAGTGAAACTAGTTTTTCACCGGCTCAGCCTGAAATTATTTGGTTTTATTGTATTAAGCCACCTAAAGATAATTGTGGTAAGACTACTTTGTGTGATGGTATGCAATTATGGAATGATCTGTCGGCTGAAACTAAATCATTCTTTTTAGCAAATCCGGTAAAATACGAATTAAAAATTCCAATAGAAATTCATAAAAAACATAAAGGAAAGAAAAAATGGTATTTAAATGTACCAGGAGTTAGTAATTGTTTTTTAAATTATGATAAAAACCTAATAGAATTTGATTATGATAAATATGCTATCCAAGAAAGCAGGTATCCTGATAAATTATGTTTTGCAAATCATTTGCTGGTACCATTAAATTCTGAATCTCAATTGTTGAAGAGAACTATAGCAGGACGAAAAAGTCTTCCTAAAAAAATTAATTCAGAGGTTGCTTCCAAGTCAAAGAGAATAACGCAGAAAATAAACTGGAAAAAGAATGATTTAATTATGATTGATAATTTTAGATTTATGCATGGAAGAGAAAAAATAGTTTATAAGCATAGAGATATAGTTACCATCCAAACTAAGACGGCTAGTTTTGGATACGGAGATTTCATAAGAAAATTAAAAAAATAATTAGTAAAAAGATAAATAAAATCTATTTTATATAATCTTCTTTATCAAAAATATCATCTGCAAGAGCTGGTTTAAAAATTGTAGTACCATCAAAGCTCATAAATTTTTTAACAAACTCTTTATCTTCTCCTGCAAGGCATTTAGAACTATGCTGATTAAAATATTTTATATTGAATCCTTTTTGAGATATTTCTTTTAAAGATTGTTCTTTTACATTTCCGATTTTTATATGAACATAAGGACAAACCAAAACATCTCCAATTGGAGTAATATATAGCCTATTTACAGTATTGCAGCCTATTACTCCTTCTCTCTCTTTATCAAATGGATTCCATAAATTTCTTAGTATATTTTTATATTTTTTCCTCATATCTATTAAGTGAGCTTTATCTGACTCATCTACCATTATCTCTGACATCTTAGCCCACATACCACCAGGAGTCGCTACATTTAAAAGTGTTGTATATCGTTTGTCTTTAGAATACTCTAATAACAATTTTACGTCTTCTGATTTAGCATTGTAATGACCCACAGTTATGTTTAAGTAAGGAGACATTCCTGCTTTTTGAATCATTTCGAGTGCGTTAAGTCCTCTTTTCCATGACCCCTTTTTTCCTCTAAATTTATCGTGTGTTTCTTCATCCATACTATCTATACTGACCGATACTCTATTTACACCTGCAGATGCTAGTTTATTTGCTATATCTTGGGTCATATACCAACCATTAGTGGTAACGTACACATAAAAACGCTCTGTTTTCATAGCATCTAATGAATCGAATAGCATCTGTGGTCTAGATAATGTTTCTCCTCCTTGAATATCCCATTCAAAAATTCCTAGTTCATCAGCCTCGTCTGCAATTCGTGAAATAATTTCTGGAGATAGTACTTCTTTCACATGATCACCTTTTGGGGACAAGGTAAAGCAGTGTTCACATCTAAGATTACATGCGTTGTTTAAATTTAGATCAATTCCCCTCTGCTTTGTGCCAATTTTTCCATCATTATCTTTAATATGTTGGTAAAATTCTCTAAATTTTTTAACAACTAACGGTTTCTCTATTAGTGACAAAGAAGTTCTCCTTAATATTTGTGATATAATATCGTAGATTGTAAGAAACTCAATATTAAATTAATATTAATGTATACTTTTTATTACTTCAATTTTAGATAATTATTAGAGGTCTGAATAATTATAAAAAATATTAGTCCGATTGAAGACATCCACCAGGATTGAAATATTCCGAAGCTTAGACTTGAAATTATAAAAATATTTATAATAGTTACGCAGGCACCCGTACCCATAATAAATGATTTTTTTCTTAATGATACACC
>CAZNVN010000036.1:0-9277 GCA_964576635.1 uncultured Rhodospirillaceae bacterium | reverse complement strand
AATATATAAACAATTTTTTTAGCTTTATTTTCATCATAACCAAAAATAATTATTTTATCCTTCGAATACCAAGCCGTAATTCTATGCCCCCTCCATTATTGTCTCGAGATACACCAAGTTTTAATATTAATACCCATAATGAAGAATATAAAATAGCCCCTATTAATCCAAGTTCTAGCCATATTTCTAAAACACTATTATGGGGATGAAGGGGAATAGCGCCGTGAATATCCTTTTTTGTTCTTGGTACATTTAACACTATATTTTGACCTATTAACCTAGAAGTGCCTAAGCCATTTCCTAATAATAAACTTTTGTTAATCTCTTTTCCTACAAATTCCCAAACCAGAAGCCTATGTGCTATAGATCCGCCTACTGATGAAGCTTGCCAAGGTACTATTTTAGTACATTTATTATTTGAATTTTTAGTGCAGTATTCGGCAGTTTCAGGAACATCACAAACACATGTGATTGTTACATTTCTTTCCATATGTGTTAAGGAAGGAAAAAGTTTTTGTACTAATAATGGAGCAAATAAAATCCACAATATAACTATAATCCCAAAACTAAAAAATGATTTTGGACCGAAAAAATAAATTATTATTGCTGCTATAACTGAAGCAAACAGAGCCAATTTTGCGGTATCGTTAGGTCCTATAATAACGATAGATGAAACCAGAAAAAAAATAATTAATGCTAATATAACTCTTTTGGAATTTATAAGTGAGGCAACTAAGATAGGCATTAGTATTAATAATATTAATATACCTCTGCTATAATTGCCACTTTTGCTAGTAGGATTATCTCCAACCATTAAGGCTAGATTAGTCCTTATTCCAGTATCCAGAAGCAAATCAGACATTATTACGATGGAAGTGGCTAATAGAGAGAATCCTAAAATTAAATCAATATTTTTAGTGTTTATTCTACTTGTAAATGAAATAATTATATAAATTGCAAACATTATTCCAATGGTTGGCCATATTACTTCTGCCGTTCTGTCCTGGTTAATAGACCATAAAAAAGAACAGGACATAAAAAGGCAAACTAAAAATAATACAGTTAATGATGATAAGTTTACTTTGTGAGAATTAAAAATAAAATGGATAAGAGTTAATAAGGCTAAAAATGCAATTAATAACCATTCCCCTATAGGAGCGAAGTAACCCATAGGGGCAATACACGCTATAATAATAGGAGTAATATATTTGGACAGAAAATCTTTATTTATATTATTTATCATAAACATTTTATATAAAATATCTTTAAAATTATTGCATTATATTTAGTAAATAAATATTACATTTATTGCAGTAATTGTTATATATCTTTATTCTTCCTTTATGACAAAAAAATCTACTAATACAAAAAAATTGTCTCCACTTATGGTTTTTCGTAGAATATGGTCGCAATGGGGGCATAGACACCTAGTTGTTTTTATAATTGCTAATATTTTAATGTTGATAGTAGCAGGGACTACCGCTCTATATCCAATAGTAATTGATTACGCATTCCAATTCTTGACCAATAAAGATTGGTCTAAGATAACTTTGATTCCTTTTGCTATCGTGATTTTGACCTTGATAAAGGGTGGCGCTCTATATCAACAAACAGTGTTAGTGAATAAAGTGATTCACTCTATAATCGCTAATATACAAACACAACTTTATGAATCTTTTATAAATTTAGATTTAGATATAATTAATAAAGAAAGAGCTGGAGGCCTTCAATCAAGAATTATGAATGACGTTAATTTAATGAAAGAAGCTATGATAAGAAGTTGCAACAATCTTATTAGAGATCTTTTTACACTAATAGGTTTAATTGTTTCTATGATTTGGTTAGATTGGGTTCTTGCAATAGCAGTATTAGTAATATATCCATTAGCCACTTTTCCTATAATTTTAATTGGAAAAAGAAGTAGGTTTTTATCACATTCTTTGCAGTCAGACTTAGCTCAATCAGCTTCTTTCTTAACTGAGAGCTTCGTTGGAGCGCGTTTAATAAAGAGTTATCAACTAGAGGTTGAACAAAAAAATAAAGCCTCTAATCATTTTAATAGATTAAAAACATTATTTGTTAAATTAGTCAGTACGAGAGCTGGTTTAGAGCCGGTCATGGAAATAGTTGGTGGTATAGCTATTTCATTAGTGATTTTATTGGCTGGTTGGCAAATAATTTCAGGTAGGAGCTCAGTGGGGGAATTTTCTGGTTTTATAAGTGCTTTGCTTATAGCAGTTGGTCCTGCTAGAGCTTTAGGGACTCTAAATTCTGTTTTACAGGAAGGAACTGCAGCAGCAACTAGAGTTTTTTCAGGCATTGATAGCAAAGCTATGGTTATAGAGTCAGAACCAGCTAAGTCGTTGATAAAACCGAAAGGTAACCTTGTATTCAAAAATGTTTCATATTCCTATTCAGATAAAAATTTACCGGCCTTAAATGATATAGATTTAGAAATTTTCTCTGGTGAACACATAGCTATTGTAGGTCCTAGTGGTTCTGGAAAATCAACATTGGTAAATTTAATTTTTAGATTTTTTGATCCTGAGAGCGGAAAAATTATTTTTGATGATCAAGATATTAGATTTTTAAAGCTTTCTTCTTTAAGAGAAAATATTGCTATAGTTTCACAAGAAACGTCACTCTTGTATGGAAGTGTGCATGAAAATATATCCTATGGAGATAAAACTGCTACTAAAAAACAAATTTTAAAAGCTGCTATTGAGGCAGATGCAGACCAGTTTATTCGGAAACTACCTAAGGGGTATGATACTCTTGTTGGAGAAAATGGAGAAAATTTATCTGGAGGAGAAAAACAAAGAATATCTATAGCAAGGGCTATTTTAAAAAACCCTGCTGTTTTAATACTAGACGAACCAACAAGTGCTTTAGATGCATCAACAGAGGAACGTATTAAAAATGCCTTACATAAAGCTTCTGTTTCAAGAACCACCATTACGATTGCACATCGAATATCAACAGTAATTGATTCTGATAGAATAGTGGTTATGGATAAAGGAAAAATTATTTCTGTCGGGAATCATAAAGAGTTATTTTCTACATGTTTAATTTATAAAAAAATGGCTTTACTACAGAATATAGAGTCATAAATAATTATTCTCTTCTCATGATAAGATAATTAAAAAATTCTGCTAATTTATAAGATTTAAATGATGATTTTAACTTTTCTCTATCGTAGCCATTTTTAATCCATTCTATAAATTTTATTTTGGAGATATTATTATCTTTGATGTAGTTTTCTAAAAATGCATCAAGTATTCCTGTTTTTGCATATTTAATGTGAAGATGTTTGAAAGATAATTGTTTTTTTGCTTTTTCTACAGAAATTTCCTTTTTTAAAATTAGGTAAAGAGCAGCCATTATACCTGCGCGATCAGCGCCAGATTTGCAATGCATTACTGCTGGATACTCTATGGTTTCAAACATTTTTTTTGCAGCCACTACAGTTTCTTGTTTTGGTGCTTCTCTGGATGAAATAGGAAAATTAATTAATTTTAATCCAAGTTTTTTACATGCTTTCTTTTCAAGAAAATATGAAGAACAATTTCTTTCCCCTCTTAAATTTATTACAGTCTTAATATGTCTATTTTTCTTATCAGATTTTATTTGCCAACTAAAAGGTTGATTGCTGCGATACAGATTTTCGTCTACTGACCCAAATGAACGCCAAGTAAAACGAAAAATCCCATGATCAATAAAAATTAGATCAATATAGGAAAAGGTTAAACCTATAATTCCTGAGGTGTTTCCTCTTTTCCATAAAAAACTAAACTTGGATTGATTAGAAAGATTCGAAATTGTATAACTCCAATTTATAAGAACCTTTATTATAACCATAATAAAATTTCTGCAAGTTTAAATAATATTTATTATTTATAAAAAATTATATAGAATTATTTCAAACTTAAACTTTAGGAAGTTTCGTGAATGTAAATAAAATTAAATTTTTGAAAAAAGACTTGGGTAATACCGAAAGAGAAAAAAAATTAGCCAAAGAATTGAGAAAAAATTTAAAGCGCAGAAAAATGCAGGCTCAGAATAGATCTATTTCTGATCAAAAAACTTAAAAATTTTTGTTTTGATCCAAACTCAAAGTATCTATACATTTTTTTGCAAACCATGTATTTTTATTTAATAAACATATAAGGTGAAAACAAATGGCTATAATGCCCGACTCGTGGATAAGAACAATGGCAGAAAACCATAGTATGATCGAACCATTTATATCACAACAAAATAAAAATGGTGTAATTAGCTACGGTCTTTCTTCCTATGGATATGATGCAAGAGTAGCTGATGAATTTAAAGTTTTTACAAATGTCAATAATGCAATGGTAGATCCAAAAAATTTTTCTGATGAATCTTTTATCCAGAGAAAAGATGATAGTTGTATAATTCCTCCTAATAGTTTTGTGCTGGCCCGAACCATTGAGTATTTTAAAATTCCAAGAGATGTACTAGTAGTATGTCTGGGAAAGTCTACTTATGCAAGATGTGGCATTATAGTAAATGTGACTCCTTTAGAGCCTGAATGGGAAGGTCACGTGACACTTGAATTTTCAAATACGACTCCTCTACCTGCTAAAGTATATGCTAATGAAGGGGCATGTCAGTTTCTTTTTCTAAAAGGAGAGTCGGAATGTGATGTATCATACTAGGATCGTGCCGGAAAGTATATGAAGCAATATGGTGTAACTCTTCCTAAACTATGATTGAATAATACTATGGATCAGATAATAGTTCGGGGTGGAAAAAAACTTCGTGGATCAATTAAGATAAGTGGTTCTAAAAACTCTTCTTTACCAATTTTTGTTGCGTCTCTACTAACAAACGATGTTTGTGTTTTAGATAACGTTCCAAACCTAGAAGATGTAAATACTATGAAAAAATTGTTAATTTCTTTGGGTGTAAATATTAAATTTGAAGATAAAAGTTTGGTGTTAAAGTTAGATAATATCAGTTCAATTAAAGCAAATTATGATTTAGTTCGTAGGATGAGGGCCTCTATATTAGTATTAGGACCTTTATTAGCTAAATATGGAGAGGCTGAGGTTTCTCTGCCTGGTGGATGTGCTATAGGTTCAAGGCCAGTTGATTTACATATATATGCTTTAAAAAAAATGGGAGCAAATATAAGAATAAAAGATGGATATATAAAAGGCTTTGTTACTGGCAGCACTCTTAAAGGAGCAAAGATTAATTTTTCTAAAGTTAGTGTAGGGGCGACAGAAAATACGATAATGGCAGCTGCTTTAGCAGATGGAGAAACAATAATAGAAAATTCAGCTATGGAACCAGAGATTGATGATTTAATTAATGTTCTAAATAAAATGGGAGCCAAAATATCAAGGGTAAAAAATAAAACTATTAAAATTATTGGAGTCAGAAAACTTTCAGGATTTAATCATATAATAATGCCAGATAGAATAGAAGCGGGAACTTATGCTATCGCCGCTGCGATCACAGGAGGGAGAGTAGAGCTTCTAGACGCTCCCGTAAATAATTTGGAATCTGTAATAAAACTCTTAAATAAAATGGGAGTTAATATTACAATTTATCCAGATGGAATGCTAGTAGATGCTCCAGAAAAATTAAATAATTTTGATTTAATAACTGAAGTTTATCCTGGATTTCCCTCAGATTTGCAAGCTCAAGTAATGGCTTTAATGTCAGTTTCAAAAGGGATATCAACTATAGAAGAGAAAATTTTTGAAAACAGATTTATGCATGTTTCTGAGTTGCTAAGGTTTGGTGCTGAAATACATGTAAAAGGATCAAAGGCTATAATTAAGGGCAATAAAATTTTAACTAGTGCTCAAGTAATGGCAACGGACTTAAGAGCTTCCTCTTCATTAGTATTAGCAGCTCTCAGAGCAGAGGGTGATACAGTAATTAATAGAGTGTATCACCTTGATAGAGGTTATGAAGATATGGAAAAAAAACTTTCTGCTTGTGGAGCATATATAAAAAGAGTTCGAAATAATTAAAATGTCCAATAAAAAACAAAATGTAACTAATTATGAACCTTTAAAACTTCGAGCTGAGGATGATAAAGATCTAGGGGTTTTATCCGAATGTTTATTTGAATCAGTTTGTTTAGGAAAAGAGATGACATTTTTAAAAGAAAGTAAAACATTTTTAATGTGCTTAGATCGATTTACTTGGGAAATTAGTGGACTTTCCTCTGAAAATTTATTACAGGTTCAATGCATACTGCAGGTAGATTATGTGAAATCTGTCTTATCCGATGGATTATTTAGATCTGGTAGCAGCTCTTTATTAAGTTTGATTTCTATAGCTTATAGCGATAAATACTTGATGTTTTCCTTTGATAAAGGTAGAGCGCTTACCTTAGAAATAAGTAAATTGAGGGTGTTTATTGAAGATATAGGTAGTCCTATTTTTCCTGCAACGGTGCCCTCAAGAAAAAAGGAAATTTCGATATGAATATATTGAGATCAGAGATGTTAATTTTAGCTCTTCCTAAGGGTAGGATTCTTGATGAGCTAATTCCGCTTATGAAAGTAGCTGATATTATTCCAGAGAAAGCTTTTTTTGATACAGAAGATAGAAGATTACTGTTTGGTTCAAATATTAAATGGCTACAATTAATTAGAGTTCGTAGTTTTGATGCTGCTACTTTTGTTGCTTTTGGTGGTGCGGATTTGGGAGTGGTAGGTCTCGATGTACTATTGGAATTTAATTATCCTGAACTTTATTCTCCTCTTGATTTAATGATAGGAAAATGTCGTTTGTCACTTGCTAAATTAAAAAAAAAATCAACTAGTCACAATTTTAAAGAAGATTGGGATCAAATAAAGATTGCCTCCAAATATCCTGTAATCACTAAAAAATATTTTGCTGAAAAAGGCATAAATGTTAACTGTATTAAAATAAATGGTGCAGCTGAACTTGCTCCTAGACTTGGTCTTTCTGACAATATAGTAGATTTAGTATCTTCCGGAAAAACACTTGTTGCGAACGGCTTAGTTGAAACCGAAAAAATAGCAGATATATCTTCACGTTTAGTAGTAAATCGTTCAGCTTTTAAAACTAGAACTCAAAGAGTGAATGAAATTATTTCACGATTTCAGGAGGTGTTAAATGGTTAAAGTACTTAACATGGAAGACACTAATTTTGATGTAGAACTTAAAAATTTAGTTTATAAAAAAAGAACTTTTGATACAGAAATTATTAAAAATGTTTCAAAAATAATTTCTAGTATTGAAAGTGCTGGGGACAAAGCATTAAGAAGCTTAACTCTTCAATACGATAATTTTGATATTGAATTAGAAGGATTAGAAGTTGATGTTGCTGACTTAGAAATGGCTTATAAAAATTGTAATAAAGATCTACGAGAAGCTCTCCACAAATCTGCAGATCGTATATATGATTTCCATATAAAACAAATACCTGAAGACTTAGAGTATACTGATAATGAAGAGATTTTTCTGGGTCTTAAATGGAATCCTCTTGCCTCTATAGGTTTATATGTTCCTGGAGGAACAGCAGCATATCCAAGTTCAGTCTTGATGTTGGCTATACCGGCAAAGGTAGCAAAAATAAAAGAGGTTTATATGTGTGTCCCATGTCTTAATGGCACAATTAATAATTCAGTTTTGGTAGCAGCAAAAATTGCAGGTGTGGATAAAATATATAAAATAGGAGGTGCTCAAGCTATTGCAGCGATGGCTCTGGGTACTAAAAGTATTAAACCTGTAGATAAAATCTTTGGGCCTGGAAATGCTTGGGTTACAGAAGCAAAAAGACAATTATTTGGTAAGGTAGGAATTGATATGATTGCTGGTCCCTCAGAAATTTTAGTTATTGCTGATCAAAAAAATGATCCTTACTGGATTGCAGCAGACTTACTTTCCCAGGCTGAACATGATGAGTCTTCTCAATCCATACTTGTGACAGATCATAAAGACTTTGCTTATAAAGTAATAAATAATGTTAATAAAATTTTGGAAAATCTTCCAAGAAAAAATATAGCTAAAAAAAGTTGGGATAATAATAGTTTTGTAGTAATAGTTAAAAGCTTAGATGATGCAGTAAGGATTGCCAACAATATTGCTCCTGAACATTTAGAAATAGCTACAGAAAAACCAGAATTACTATCAAAACATGTAAATAACGCAGGTGCAATATTTCTAGGACGTTATACACCAGAAGCTATAGGTGACTATATTGCTGGGCCAAATCATGTGTTGCCTACTTCAGGAAGTGCAAGATTTTCTTCAGGATTATCTACTCAGGATTATATGAAAAGATCAACTATTATGAGGTGTAATGAAGATTCTGTATTTAAAATAGGAAAAGATGCAATTAAAATTGCTAATTCTGAAGGACTAGATGCTCATGTACTATCTTTAGAACTAAGGACATCAAATAAGTTGTAATGTCACAAAATATTAAAAACATAAAGATAGAGGAAAGTACGCTTGGAGTATGGAGTCCAGATGTCAATCACGATATAAAAATAGCAATATATGACCTTTTAGAAGAAAATTATTTTCATTTGTTGGATAGTGATGAGAACTTTTTTGATATAATTTTTAAATTAGAAGAAAATAAATTGACTTTAAAAGTTTTTTCTATTTCTGATGAAATTAGTTTGCGGTCTATAACTGTAAATGTTAAAAAGTTACGTAAACTTATTAGGGAATATATAATTTTGTGCGATTCTTATTACTTGGCTATCAAATCAGCTCCTGTTGCTAAATTAGAAGCAATAGATATGGGTCGAAGATCGCTTCATGATCAAGCCTCAGAGGAATTTATTGAAAAAGTAAAAAATTATATTGATATAGATTTAAATACAGCTAGAAGATTTATAACTTTGATATCTGTGTTACAAAGAAAGTCATCTAATAGTTTTGATTTGTATTAAACAAATTAATGTGTAATTTATTTTAGGGTGTAAATATGGCAAAAGAAGATCTTTTAGAATTTGAAGGGGTAGTGGATGAAATTTTACCTAATGCAATGTTCAAAGTTACTTTAGAGAATAATCATGAGATCTTAGCACATACTGCTGGAAGAATGAGAAAACATAGAATTAGAGTTTTAGCTGGAGATAAGGTTACGGTTGAGATGACGCCTTACGATTTGACTAAAGGAAGAATAACATATCGTCATAAATGACTTTTTATGAGCTGGACATTTCTTAATCTATCTATTAAAAATCTTTATTTAAATAAGCCCAGGTAGCTCAGTTGGTAGAGCAAGCGACTGAAAATCGCTGTGTCGGTG
>CAZNVN010000035.1:0-16292 GCA_964576635.1 uncultured Rhodospirillaceae bacterium | reverse complement strand
GAAAGAACTCGAAAGAGATTTATCTATATTCTTACAAGCTTTAGCCAAATTATATACAGACTTAGCCGAATTAATAAACATAGACCTTTCAGAATTATTAAGAGAAACCTCTAAAATCTTTTCTACACCTTTGCTTCCAATAAGCACAGGTACACCTAAATACATTCCTTTAACGGAATATTCGCCATTTAACATAGCAGCACATGGTAAAATCTTTTTCTTATCCTTTAAATACGACTCACACATTTGTATGGCTGCAGCAGCTGGAGCATAATATGCAGAACCACTTTTCAATAAAGAGACTATTTCTGCACCTCCATCTCTTGTTCGTTGAACTATTTCTTTTAGCTTATCATTTTTAATCCAGCCCATTTTAATTAATTCAGGCAATGGTATTCCGGCTACGGAAGAGTATCTGATCAATGGGACCATGGTATCACCGTGCCCACCCATAACGAAAGCAACAACATCTGAAACAGAAACGTCCATTTCTTCAGCCAAAAAATATCTAAACCTAGCGCTATCTAACACACCTGCCATACCTACTATCTTTTTAGCTGGTAAGCCACTATATGCCTTTAGGGCCCAAACCATTGCATCTAAGGGATTAGTTATACATATTACAAATGCATTAGGACAGTATTTTCTAATACCTTCTCCAACTGTTTTCATAACTCCCAAATTAATTTGTAATAAATCATCTCTACTCATACCTGGTTTTCTGGGTATACCAGCAGTTACTATCACCACATCGGACCCATTTAACAATCTATAATTCTGTCCTCCTTTCAAATTTACGTCATAGCCATCTATGGGAGACGATTCCGCTAAATCTAAGCTTTTGCCTTCCGGAATTCCCTTAGCTATATCTAATAAAACTACATCCCCTAATTCTTTAATACTGGATAAATGAGCTAGTGTCCCTCCAATTGCCCCCGACCCTACCAATGCTATTTTAAATTTAGACATTATTAATTTCCTCAATATTATTTTTTAGCAAAAAGATACAAACTACTTGTCTTCTCCTGCCTGTGCGGCATAAATGGAAGTATAGCCTCCTGACCAATCTGGAGGGATTCTGCAAGGACGAGGATCATGGTGAGCCCATAATGCTCTTTCTCCTCTAACTATAGTGTTAGCATTTATAGATGGATCTGGATGTGGCGTATACGGCTTAGCATCAGCGGAAGAATAACAGTTCAGTAAAACAGGCCTTGGTCTTCTGGATTTACTAGCGGGAGAAGAATGAATAGTTCTTGAATTATGTATAGTAATTGATCCTGCTCTGCCCGTTAAGTACTTTACCTTAGAAGTATCAATTTCTTTGATATTATCTTCATTAATAGCGCCTAACCAATTACCTTTTTTATCATAGTGATCATACACAACAGTATTATGACTTCCAGGCAACACTGCAACAGGGCCATTTGTCATATCTGTGTCTTCTAAATAACAACCTATGGTAAATACATTATAATTAGTATGAGGGAAAAAAGGTATATCCTGATGCCACTGGACTTTATCTGACTCATCAAACCATTTAAAATTAAGTTTAGAATGGTGGAATGTTACATCTGGACCAGCCAGATCTTGAGCCAAATCAGCCATTAGTCCACAAGTAAAATCCCAGTAAGTTTTATGTTGCTCATCAGGTCTTTTTATACGCCTCACTACAGGTTTATCTTTTGAATGTTCTGGAGCAACGTCAAATATATTGTTTGATTGAGCTACTGTCCTGCTTTTTTCTATAAAATTATGTGTTACTTTATTTAAGCTATTTAGGATATTCTCATTCACAAAATTTTCTAAGAGAAGGTATCCATTTTCAAAATAAGACTCTCTCTGCTCTTGTGTTAACAACAAAGGAGGATGAGATAGCACCTCTTGAGATTCCATTTGATTTCTCCCGAAAAAAATTTATAAAATCAGTATTTTACAAAGTTGAGACAGAATAACTAAAAAACAAATTCCCTTCAACCCCATATCTATTAAATTGTTCTATCTAGTCTCTGTTTTTGAATATTAACCATCCATCTTCTATCAGTCATCTCATTTAATCTAGAAATCGTTCTTTGAAATTCTTTGAGTCCATCACCTTTAACATAAATTTCTTCAGGTTTAGAAAAAGCCGAAACCGCCAAGCCAATTTTTTTATCATATAAAATATCTATGAGTAATTGAAATCTCTTTGCTGCATTTCTATCAGTTGACTTTAGAACAGGAATATTTTCTATCAATATCCACGAATAATTATTAGATATCATCTCATAATCACGAGAGGATAAACTTTTTTTGCATATTGCAGCAAAATCTAGCATTACAATTTTTTCAGATACTTTCAAAACAAAAATATTTCTTCCATTCAGGCTTATTTCACTTTTTTTGAAGTTTTTATTGGCAGATAAAAAATTAAATAAATCAGATAACATAGTAGAGTGAGGAGCATAGTAATAATCATTATACTGTGATTCTGGATTATTTTTAACTCTATAGTCACTTCCATCCAAAATATCTATAACTGTAGTATATTGCTGTAGGAGACTAATAAAAGGCAAAAAACGTTTCCTTTGGAGCCCATTCTCATAAAGTAATTCAGGATTGCTATTAGACGTAAAGATAGTTATTATACGTCTTTTCATTATCTCCTTAAATACTCGTTCTATAATCATTGCATCCGCAACATCTAATACTTCAAATTCATCAATACATAATATTCTGTAGCCCTTTATAATTTTATTTACAGCGTAAATAATAGGATTACGTAATTTATTTTTTCTTGCTTCATTCATATGCTCATGAATTTGAAGCATAAATAAATATTGATGAATTCTTAATAGCTTTTTTTGATTTAAAGCTTCGCAAAAAGCATCAACTATAAATGATTTGCCTCTTCCGACTTTACCAAATATGTATAAACCATAAATTTTTTTTTCATTATTGATAAGTGACAAAAAATTGAATGGTTTAGAAATCTGTATATATAACTTATCTAGCCATTCAAGTACCTTTTTTTGTCCTTCATCTTCTATAAGATTAGCAGAGATACTTTTTTTTTGCCATCTTTCAGAAATTGGGTGTAATTTGGACATTGTAGGATAATTAAACTAATTTATTATTGATATAGAAAATAAGGATTCATCTTTAGCACCTAAAGGCCTGCGAGGGGTAATGGTTTTAATTATGGTATAAAATCTAATGCTATCCACTTCATATATATTACCAGATCTCAATAGAGAGTAATTCCAACCTCCAAAGTAATTTACGATTATTAATATTATATTTACTGCCATAGTAGTTTATAAATATCAATTATCTCCATATTTGATGGAACTCTAGGATTATTTCCTGGGGAACCGGAAGCAACAGCTTGTTCAGCCATAATTTCTAATTTATTCATAAAATCTTTTTTATCTATTCCAAACTCTTTAGGAGTAGGAACATTAAGCTCTTCATTAAGGGCAGACAATTCTGATAATAATTTAGTATTTGCTACTTTATCAGCATCATCTACTGAAGCCACACCCATAGCACGAGCACAATTTGCATAACGTTTAGTTGCTGCTGGAATAGAATATTCTGTTACAAAAGGTAGCAGCATAGCATTAGATAAACCATGAGGTACATGATAAAATGCACCAATTGGTCTACTCATACCATGAACTAATGCAACTGAAGCATTAGAGAAGGCTACTCCTGCCAATGTTGCACCTAACATCATAGCCTCCCTAGCTTTTCTATTACTACCATCATGATATACGTCACGAAGATTGGGAGCTAATAACTTCATAGCTTCTATTGCTTGAGCATCACTATAAGGATTAGCTTTTTTACTAACATAAGCTTCCATAGCATGTGTCAATGCATCTATACCAGTATCAGCAGTAGTCCTTTTTGGTACACTTAAGCTTAATTCATAATCAACTAATGCTGCAGTAGGCATAAAAGCTGAACCCACACAAAGCATTTTCTCATCTGTCTTTTCGTCTGAAATTATTGTAAAACGTGTTACTTCTGAACCTGTGCCTGCAGTAGTAGGAATAGCAATAATAGGAATGCCAGGTTCAGATACAATACGAGGAAATTTATAATCCCTCATTATACCACCATACTTTCCTAGAATGCTGATAGCCTTTGCACTATCCATAGGGCTACCTCCTCCTAATGCTATAATGCAATCATAATTTCCATTTTTAACTTTTTCTACTCCTAGTTGTATAGATTCGACAGTGGGTTCCGGAATTGTATCTTCAAAAACATCAATATCAGAATTAATTCCACTTAACTTAATAGTTTTCTGAATTTTTTTTGCATATCCAAGTTTAACCATCATATTATCTGTTATAATGAGTGGATTGTTGTAATTTAATCCTCTTAGAATATTGCCCACTTCTTGACTAGCTTTGGCACCAATCTGCAAAATACGAGGTAGATTTATTTGACTAGACACTTTTAATCCCCAATTTGAATATTAGAAACTTATTACTAAATTAAAGCATATATTAACTTACTTCATCAACGGCATAGTAAATAAAGCACCCTCTTTGATTCCTGATGGCCATCGAGAACTTATAGTTTTTATTTTAGTATAAAATCTTACTCCATCCATACCGTGAGCATTGTTTGAACCAAAAAGAGAATCTTTCCAGCCTCCAAAACTATGATATGCTACAGGAACTGGAATAGGGATATTTATTCCAACCATGCCTATATTTGCTTTAGATGCAAAATCCCTGGCACTATCTCCATCCCTAGTAAAAATTGATACGCCATTACCATATGGATTGGATTTAACTAAATCTAATGCTTGTTTATAATCCGGCACTCTAACAGTAGATAATACTGGTCCAAATATTTCCTGATCATATATAGACATACCTGGTTTAACGTTATCAAATAATGTTCCTCCAATAAAATTACCGTTTTCATAACCTTGTAACTTTAAATTTCTGCCGTCTACTACTAAATCAGCGCCGGCTTTTTCTCCTTCTCCTATCAAAGTAGTTATTCTATCCAATGATTCTTTTGTCACAATAGGGCCCATTTCTGCCTCAGGATCATCCCATGGTCCTACTTTCAATGAGCTAACCTTAGGTGCTATTTTTTCAATTAATTTGTCTCCAACATCTCCTACTGCTACTGCCACACTTATTGCCATACAGCGCTCTCCAGCAGAACCATATGCAGCTCCCATTAAAGCGTCTACAGCTTGATCTAAATCAGCATCTGGCATAATCACCATATGATTCTTTGCTCCACCTAGAGCTTGAACCCTTTTCCCAGATAATGAACCCCTCGAATAAACGTGTTTTGCCACAGGTGTAGATCCAACAAAAGAAACTGCTGATATATCAGGATGATCTAAAATTGCATTCACTGCTTCTTTATCTCCATTTACCACGTTTAAAACTCCAGCAGGTGCTCCTGCTTCTTCTAATAATTCTGCTAGCCTCATTGGACATGAAGGGTCTCTTTCACTGGGTTTTAATATAAAAGTATTCCCACATGCTATAGCAATAGGATACATCCATAGCGGAACCATAGCTGGAAAATTAAATGGTGTTATTCCAGCAGCAATGCCAACTGGTTGACGTATAGAAAAACTATCTACTCCTGTCCCTACCTGTTCTGTATATTCTCCCTTTAACAAATGAGGAATACCACAAGCAAACTCTACAACCTCTAGACCTCTAACTACTGATCCTTTAGCATCAGCTAAAGTTTTTCCGTGTTCTCTTCCAACTAAGTCTGCTAATTCATCAATATTTTCTTCTATAAGCTGCTTATACTTAAATAAAATTCTAGCTCGTTGAATAGGGGGAGTCTCGCTCCACACTGGTAACGCTTTTTTTGCTGCATTGACGGCCTTATCTACATCAGGAATAGAAGCTAATGCTATCTTACTTTCTACTTCACCTGTAGCAGGATTAAAAACATCTCCAAATCTCGATGATTTATCTGATATTACATTACCACCAATTCTATGTCCTATAACTTTCATTTGTAAACTCCCAGTTAATTTTCAATTTAACCTTATTATGTATACAGAGCAATAAGCCACATAAAAAATGCCAAAACAAAAATAATTCCTACAGGTCTTTTAAAGTTCCATTTCATCAAAGAGAATAAAAGTAGAATTACTGTAACAAATATAAAAGGTAACACTTCTTCAGGACGGTATCCTAATTTGCCTCCACTATCATATATATCTGCAATAATTGTTGCAGCACCAATCCCCAATACATTAAATATATTGGATCCCACTATATTACCGATCGCCACATTAAATTCTTTTTTAATAGATGCTATTAAAGCTATTACTACTTCTGGAAGGGAAGTTCCTAAAGCTAAAATGCTCAATCCTATTATAGTTTTGTTAATACCAAAATCATCCGATATATCTAGTGCCCCATTCACCAATAGATTAGCGCCTATAAGTACTCCTATAATTCCTATAGACATCAGAAGAAGAGATTTATATGTTTTTTTTTCGGAAGATTTTAAAACTTCTTCAGGATCTGTCTTCCCATACCTAAAAGAATAGACTATATAGGCAGCTAGTAAAAAGATAAACAATATAGCCGTATAATGCTTCCAAAAGATATCAGTAAATATAAGTAATACAGTAAATAAAAGGGTAATTGCTAATAAAAGAATCACATCTCTTCTTAAATTTGGTCCGTCTGACCTGACAGGTAATATTATAGCTGCAACTCCCAATGCAAGAAGCACATTAGCAACATTAGAGCCCATAATATTCCCGAGGCCCGCATCTGCAGCTATGTGAAGACTTGAAAAAACAGATACAAAAAGTTCGGGAGCTGATGTTCCAAAAGCAACTATTGTAGATGATATTATATAAGGTGACACACCTAAAAAGTTAGCAGTATTTACTGTACCTTTTACTAAATAGTTTCCAGAAACAACAAGTAATGAAACTCCTATAATAATTTCAATATAACTCATTCAATACTTGCAATACTTGATTTAATTCGTGATATAGCTTGAGCTGGATTTAATCCCTTTGGGCAAGCCTTAGTACAATTCATAATAGTGTGACATCTATATAGTTTAAATGAGTCTTTTAAATATTCTAATCGACTTCTGGAAGACTCATCACGAGAATCTGAAATCCACCGATAAGCCTGTAACAACGCAGCAGGGCCCAGATATTGATCACCATTCCACCAATAAGAAGGACAACTTGTTGAGCAACAAAAACAAAGTATACATTCATAAGCCCCATCTATTTTTTTTCTTTCTTCTGGACTTTGTAGCTGTTCTCTTTTTGCTTCAGAGAGTTTTGTGCTTTTTAGCCAAGGTTCTACTGATGAATATTGTTTATAAGCTTCTGATAAGTCAGGAACCAAATCCTTAATAACTTTCATATGGGGTAAAGGGTATATTTTTATATTACCTTTTACATCCTTGATATGTTTAGTACAAGCCATGGTATTCGTTCCTTCTATGTTCATAGAACATGATCCACACACACCCTCTCTACAAGAACGCCTAAATGTTAAAGAAGAATCAATTTTGCTTTTAATATATATGAGAGCGTCTAAAACCATTGGTCCACACTCATCGATATTTATTTCAAAACAATCCTTTCTAGGATTGCCAGTTGAATCTGGGTCATACCGATAAATTTCTAGTACTTTTTTATTAGGCACATTTCTACTTAATTCAAATCTATTTCCCTTTAAAACTTTAGAATTTTGTGGAAGCCGTATCTCAACCATATTGTTCTCCTAATAAAAAATTAAATTAGTATACTCTTTCTTTAGGCGGAAAACTTTGCACATCATTAGTAAGAGGATTTAAAGTTACCTCACTGGTGCTCATCTCTACTTCTCCTTCGTTCTCCCAAGCTAGACTATGAACTAGCCATTCCTCATCATTACGTTCAGGATAATCTTCTCTGGCATGCGCTCCTCTACTTTCTTTTCTATTCTGTGCTGATGCCATTGTAACAATAGCCTGTTCAATCAAATTTTTTAGTTCTAAAGTTTCGAGCAAATCGGTATTCCAGATCATAGATTTATCTTTAACAGATATATCTTTGAATTCTGACCAAACATTTTTAACTCTCTTCATTCCTGCATCTAGAATTTTACCTGTCCTAAACACTGCACAATCTTCTTGCATTGTTCTTTGCATTTCAAGTCTTAAATCAGCTGTTCTTGCAGACCCTTTTGAGTGTCGGACGGAATCAAATCTATCCATGATTTTTTCTATACTATTTTGGGGAAGCGGCTTTTGTGTTTCACCTGGAACTAAAGTTTTTCCAAGATGAATGCCTACTGCTCTACCAAAAACTACCAAATCTAAAAGCGAATTAGACCCTAATCTATTTGCGCCATGAACCGAAACACACGCAGCTTCTCCAACAGCACATAAACCGGTAACCACATCTTTCTTGTCATGTCCTCCAAGAAGAACTTCGCCAGTATACTTGGCAGGGATTCCTCCCATATTATAATGACAAGTCGGTAATACAGGAATAGGCTGTTTAGAAACATCTACGCCTGCAAATATTTTTGCCGTTTCTTTAATGCCTGGAAGACGTTCATTAATAACTTTTGAATCTAAATGTTCTAAGTGAAGAAATATATGATCTGCTTCTTTTCCTACTCCTCTTCCCTCATGTATCTCTAAAGTCATTGCTCTGCTTACTACATCTCTAGAAGCTAGGTCTTTAGCATGTGGAGCATATCTTTCCATGAACCTCTCTCCTTCTTTATTTGTTAGATATCCTCCTTCTCCTCTAGAGCCTTCAGTAATTAAACATCCAGCACCATATATACCTGTAGGATGAAACTGAACAAATTCCATATCCTGCAAAGGAAGACCCGCTCTAAGAGCCATAGCATTTCCATCACCTGTACATGTATGAGCAGAAGTACATGAAAAATATACTCGTCCATAACCTCCAGTAGCCATAACAACTGATTGAGCTTTAAATCTATGTATACTTCCATCTTCTAAACACCAAGCAATAACTCCTCTACACACTCCCTCATCCATTACAAGGTCTAAAGCAAAATATTCAATAAAGAATTCAGCGTTATTTTTGATAGTCTGTTGATAAAGTGTATGTAATATTGCGTGACCTGTTCTATCGGCGGCTGAACAAGTCCTATGAGCTTGGGCTCCATCACCAAATTCTGTGGTCATTCCTCCAAAAGGCCTCTGATATATTTTTCCTTCTTCAGTCCTAGAAAACGGAACCCCATAATGCTCAAGTTCAATTACCGCAGCGCTAGCTTCCTTGCACATATACTCAATAGTATCCTGATCTCCAAGCCAATCACTGCCCTTTACCGTATCATACATATGCCATCTCCAATCATCCTTCCCCATATTACCTAGAGCAGCACTTATTCCTCCTTGTGCTGCAACAGTATGAGAACGTGTTGGAAATACTTTAGTAATGCACGCTGTCTTTAAACCCTTTTCTGCTAATCCCAAAGTCGCTCTTAATCCTGCTCCACCAGCTCCTACCACTACTACGTCATATTCATGATCCACTATATTATATGCTTTGTTCATAAAGTAACTCCAGATGCTAAAATAACATAAACAGGATAGCTAAAATGGCAACACTTGCAAAAATGTAGCAACTAATATTAATAAGTAAAATAGTTAAATTTCTATATTTTACATTATGAATATAATCTTCAACTACTATTTGTAATCCTAATTTTAAGTGAAGAAAACTACTAATGAAAAATAATATCACAAAAAAAGCATTGAAAGGACTAGAAAACCAGTTATAAGTCTGTTGAAAAGAATAATCTTTCATACATAAAATTGAATAAACAAGCCAAGCTGATAAAGGAATAATTGCTATTGCGGTATATCTCTGAAATTTCCAATGAGTTACTACATTTCTCAATACACTAATTCCATATTAATATTGTTAAAATAAATGTTAATGCTATGGATAAAACACAAATTATTATACCACTCCATTTTACAGAATCTAAAGACATACCAATATCTTTATCCCACAACAAATGTCTTACACCATTCAAAGCATGAAAAATCACAGCCAATAACCAAAGAAATAGTAGTCCCTTTCCTATAAGGCTATTAGTAAAGCATTGCCAAATTTTATAACTCTCTTCACCCATTGCAGCGAAAGAAACATAAAAAACAGAAAATATTAGTCCTATTCCCAAAAAAACTCCCGATAATCTGTGAGAAATTGATAGTACTGAAGTTATTTGAGGCTTATATATTTGCAAATGAGGAGAAATTGGTCTTTCATCTTCTTTATTTTTAAAATCATTCATAATTATATGTACCCTCTAGTAATTAATTCTTCAGCAATTTGTACAGAATTTAAGGCAGCTCCCTTTCTCAAATTATCAGAGACTACCCAAATATTTAATCCGAAAGGTATTGTATGGTCTTCTCGTATTCTAGAAACAAAAACGGAATAATCTCCAACACAGTCTATAGGTGTCACATACTTATTATTCTTAATATCATCAATCACTGATATCCCATCAAATGATCGAAGCGCCTCATATACTTCTTCTAGCTGTATATGAGATTCAAATTCAATATTAATTGACTCCGAATGACCTACAAATACGGGTACTCTTACACAAGTAGCTACTACTTCGATTGTTTGACCTAATATTTTTTTGGTCTCGTTCACCATTTTTAATTCTTCTCCCGTATACCCATCATCTGAGAATGAATCAATATGAGGGATGACATTATAAGAAATACGTTTAGAAAAATGCTTAGGTTTATACTCCTCATTAAAAAACATCTTTCTAGTTTGATCCCAAAGTTCATCCATTGCGCTCTTTCCAGCACCCGAGACAGACTGATACGTTGAAACTACTACCCGTTTGATTGGAGACAAATCATTTAGAGGCTTTAGCGCAACAACCATCTGTATTGTAGAACAGTTAGGATTTGATATAATATTTTTATTTCTAAAATGCTCAATAGCCTGTGTATTAACCTATGGATCTATAAGAGGATCTGCAGGATCCATCCTAAAAGAAGAAGTATTATCTATGACTATACAGCCTTTTTCACCTGCTATAGGAGCCCACTTTTCAGAAACAGAAGAACCTGCTGAAAATAATGCTATATCTACGCTAGAAAAGTCAAAATTATCCAAATTTCTGACTTTAATTGTTTCATCACCAAAGTTTATCTCCTTACCTTCTGACCGGTTTGAAGCTAAAGCATGTATTTCATCTATAGCAAATTTTCTTTCTGAAAGTATAGATAGTATCTCATGTCCAACGGCTCCCGTAGCGCCCACAACTGCTACTCTATAACCCATATAAAACTCCTTCGATATAAATCACTTGACCAAACTATCTAATCTATTACAAATTTCCTCACCCATTTTCTCTGTAGAAACTAATGTTTTTCCCGGCTGCATAATATCAGCAGTTCTTAATCCATTCTGTAATACCAAGTCAATAGCTTCTTCCACCAAATTCGCATCATCATTTCTATCTAAAGAATATCTTAGCATCATTGCAAAAGATAATATCATTGCAATTGGGTTGGCTTTTCCTTCTCCTGTAATATCAGGTGCACTACCATGCACTGGTTCATATAAAGATTTTCTAAGGCCATCAATATTATTTTCTCCTAATGACGCAGAAGGCAACATCCCTATTGATCCTGTCAACTGAGCAGAGATATCTGATAATAGGTCACCAAAAAGATTAGTTGTCACTATTACATCAAATTGATGAGGGTCTCTTATTAATTGCATGGCACAGTTATCTGCAAACATATGATGTAACTGCATATGAGCAAATTTTTCTTCATATAGATTTTGCATTTCTTCTCTCCAAAGCAAACCACTTTCCATAACATTTGCTTTTTCAACGGAATGCACCTTGCTTTTTCTCTTAGATGCTAGTTCAAAACCTACTTCGCCTACTCTTCTAATTTCACTAGTAGTATAAACTTCTGTATTTATTCCTTTTCTAGTTCCATCATCTAATTTTTCTATTCCTCTAGGTTCTCCATAATATATTCCACCTATTAGTTCTCTCAGAATCATAATATCTAGGCCTTTCACTATCTCAGTTTTAAGGCTTGATACATCCGACAAAGAATCAAATACTATTGCTGGACGAAGATTTGCAAATAAACCTAGTTCCTTTCTCAACTTTAAAAGTGCTCTTTCAGGTTTTAATTCAAATGGGATGCCGTCATAATCAGGTCCTCCAACTGCACCAAATAAAATTGCATCTGCTTCTAATGCTTTTCCCATCACTTCATCTGTTATAGGAGTCTTATGTTTATCGTAAGAGGCTCCACCCACCAAACCTTCTTCAAGAACAAAACCTACATCCTTGTTTTTATCAAACCAATTTAATACTTGCTTGGTCTGATTCATAACCTCAGGTCCAATCCCATCACCTGGAAGCATTAATACTTTTCTATTGCTAGACATATTTTTTTCCTATTAGAACCTAATGTTTTGGATATCAGGTATATACCACGAGTTGCTTTTATGCTTTTTCTCATAGCTATCTATAAGATTAGATTTTTCTAAAGTAATTCCTATATCATCTAGACCATTTAATAAACAATGTTTTCTATATGGATCTATTTCAAATTTAAATATTGAATTATAGGATGTAATGCTCTGTTCACTTAAATCTACAGAAATGTTTTCACCTTTTATTGCAAATTCACTTAGCTTTTCTAGGCAATTTTTATCCACTACTATAGGTAGCAAACCATTCTTAAAAGAATTATTATAAAAAATATCAGCAAAAGAAGTAGAAATTACGCAATTTATTCCAAAATCTAGAAGAGCCCAAGGCGCATGTTCTCTACTTGACCCACAACCAAAATTATCTCCTGCAACAATGATACTAGCTTTATCCCAAGGTTTTTTGTTTAAAATAAAATTATTATTCTTTATCCCCTTCCCATCATATCTTTTATCAAAAAACAAATACTTTCCCAAACCTGCTCTTTCAATGGTTTTAAGAAATTGTTTAGGAATAATTGCATCAGTATCTATATTTATTTCAGGAATAGGGGCAGCTATGCCAGTAATTTTATCAAAAGGTTTCATTTTTTATCTAAATCATAATTTTGTTACATCTACAAAATGTCCAGCCAAAGCGGCAGCAGCAGCCATACCAGGGCTTACCAAGTGTGTTCTCCCATCTCTTCCCTGCCTACCCCTAAAATTTCGGTTGGAAGTTGAAGCACATCTTTCCCTTGGTTTTAATTGATCAGGGTTCATACCTAAACACATAGAGCAACCAGGCTCTCTCCAATCAAATCCAGCATCAAGAAAAACTTGGTCTAATCCTTCTTTTTCTGCTTGTAATTTTATTAAGCCTGATCCAGGTACAACCATAGCATGAACTTTATTAGACACCTTTTTCCCTTTAACAACCGAAGCAGCTTCTCTTAAATCTTCTATTCTACTATTTGTGCAAGAACCTATAAAAACTTTATCTATTTCCACATCAGTCAATTTTTGACCTGATACAAGTCCCATATAATTTAGGGAATCTTTCATGGCTTTTCTTTTACTAATATTTTTTACTTCCTCTGGATTAGGAATTAAATCATTTATGGAAATTACATCTTCAGGACTAGTTCCCCATGTGACGCAAGGTTCTATTTTATTCGCATCTATATTGATTTCTTCATCGTAGTTTGCCGAACTATCACTAATTAAACTTTCCCAATAAATTTTTGCTTCTTCAAATTCTTCTCCCTTAGGAGCTAGTGGTTTGTCTTTTATATAGGATATTGTCTTTTCATCAGGTGCTACAAGAGCAGCTCTTGCACCAGCTTCTATAGACATATTACAAAGCGTCATTCTTGCTTCCATGCTTAAATTAGAGATAACAGCTCCTACATATTCAAGGACATATCCCGTCCCCCCTGATGTTCCCAATTTTTTTATTACACCCAAAGCTAAATCTTTTGATGTCACTCCTTGCCCTAATTTTCCATCTATATTTATTAACATCGTATTAGGTTTTTTTTGTATAAGGGTCTGTGTGGCAAATACGTGTTCTACTTCACTAGTGCCTATTCCAAATGCCAACGCTCCAAATGCTCCATGAGTAGATGTATGACTGTCTCCGCAAACTATTGTACATCCTGGTAAGGTAAACCCTTGCTCTGGACCTATTACATGAACTATTCCTTGCCTAGGATCTAATAGTGGAAGGTATGGAATTCCATACTCCTTTACATTTTTTTCAAGTGTCTCCACTTGGAGTCTTGCCAAATTATCTTCAATACCTTGTACTCTATTCTCTGTTGGCACATTATGGTCTGCTACAGCTAAAGTCAGATCAGGTCTACGGACTTTTCTGTTATTTATTCGAAGACCTTCAAATGCTTGGGGACTAGTTACCTCATGTATTAAATGTCTATCTATATATATTAGAGAAGTACCATTAGAGTTTTCTTCAACTAGATGAGATTCCCAAATTTTATCAAATAAAGTTTTTTTCACATTAAAATCCTAAAAGTAGTTTCAAGAATTTTTATCTTTATCTTCTGATTTTGAATCCTTTTCCTCTGCTGGTTTTGCTTCTGCTTTAACTTCTTCCGCTGGTTTTACTTTCTTCATAAGCTCTGCTTCCTCTACTGAATCTTCTGTTTTAATGGAAACAGTTTTTTCTGAATTTTCATTAGTTAGCTTGTCTGTTCTTTTTTCAGAAATACGTGCTTTTTTACCAGACCTATCTCTAAGATAATATAATTTAGATCTCCTTACATCTCCTCTTCTTACTACTTCAAATTTTTCAATTAATGGAGAATATACTGGAAAAACTCTCTCAACGCCTTCTCCATTAGATATTTTTCTCACGGTAAAGGAAGAGTTAAGCCCTTTATTAGATCTAGCAATACATACTCCTTCAAATACTTGGATTCTTTCTCTATTACCTTCTAATACTTTTAAATGAATTTTTAAGGTATCTCCAGGACCAAATTCAGGAACATTACGTTTTTGGCTTATTTCCTTAATTTGTTCCTGTTCTATCTCATCTATAATATTCATTATACTATCCTCTCAACTTTATGATTCATTCTTTATCATTAAAACTACTTTTTTTCATCAAATAATAATTCTGGCCTTCTATTTTTTGTATCCTCTAATGCCTTATTCTCTCTCCATTTCTTTATAGCTGCATGATCACCCGATAATAAAACTTTCGGAGGAGTCAACCCTTCCCAATTAAATGGTCTTGTATATTGAGGATATTCTAATATATTTTTTTCAAAGCTTTCCTCACAAATATTCTTAGTGCTATTTAAAGTGCCACTTAATAATCTAACTATTGCATCTATTAAAACTATAGCTGCAGGTTCTCCTCCTGATAAGACATAATCTCCTATAGAAATTTCTTTTAAAGACTTAGATTCAATAAACCTTTCATCAAGACCTTCATACCTTCCACAAACTATCAGTAAACCTTTACAAGATGTCATCTTTTGCACCATTTTCTGAGTCAAAGGTTTGCCCCTTGGAGTCAAAACTATTTTTTCCCAGTCTTCATCAGGAGTATTTGAATCGTAAGCTCTACCTAAAACATCTGGTTTTAAAATCATACCTGGACCGCCTCCATAGGGCACATCATCCACAGTACCATATTTATCCTCAGCATAGTCTCTTATGTTCACTATATCTAAATTCCACACCTTATTTTTTCTAGCTTTACCCGCCAAAGAGTATCCTAAGCTTCCAGGAAACATTTCTGGAAATAAAGTTAAAACCTTAATATTATATGTTTCATTATTTTTCATAATTTACTCAGTATTTACATTATATTTTTCTAACAATTCTTTTCTTACCTGTATTTACTGATGGAAAATTATATCCATCAAAACGAATTAACTCATCACCTATTTCTACTAAGGGTCCTGCACCAAAATTGTAGATAGCTGAGACTATTCCTACATTTTTTCCTTTTAAATCTTCAACTACACAACCTACTAAATCTGCTTCGTAGAATTCTCCCTTATTTAATTCCGGTAGTTCCGTTCTTTTTACACTTACTTCCTTTCCTTTTAAAAACTCTGCCTGTTCTTTTGTCTTAATTCCATCCAAAGCACAAATTGCATATTTATTATTAACAAATTTAAGAGAAATATTATAAATCTCACCTCCAGACAACCTAACTGGACCGTATGCTGAAAGACCTTCTGCTTCCTCCGTATACCACTTAATTTTTACTAATCCATTTACACCATGCGCTCCTTGTAAAACTCCTAGTACTACAGTTTCATTCAATTATATTTTCCCTGATATACAT
>CAZNVN010000034.1:0-17122 GCA_964576635.1 uncultured Rhodospirillaceae bacterium | reverse complement strand
GAGTCAGGTGGTACTAGAAAATTTAAAGCATACGAGATTGACTCGAGATTTGAGCTAACAAAAGCAAAAGCTTTTAATGAAGAACCTAACCTCGTTGATATTGGAATATCGCTGGGTCTTTCCGCTCCGGATGATAGTGATGACGCATATGAGATAGAGTCTAGATTATTGTTATACAAGCGCGTAGGTCCTTGGAGAGGGACTGGCAATATAGTCGTAGAACAAGAATTTGAAAATTCTAGTGATAGTGGATTGGAATTAGCTTACGCAGGACAACTTCGCTACAGATTAACTCCTAATATTCAGCCTGGATTTGAGGCTTTCGGTAGATTTGGAGAAATAGATGATATAGCTTTAGGCAATGAACAACATAAAATTGGTCCTGGAGTTTTTGGTTTTATTGAGTTTGATGATAGTTATGGGTTTAAATACGAACTTAGCTGGCTTTTAGGATATACAAATTCAACACCTGACAATTCTGTAAAGTGGTTAATAGAATTTGAATATAAATATTGAAGGAGTATTTTGATGAATAAAGATTATGCAAAAAAAAAATTAGAAGATAAAGGCTACAATAATATAGTGGATATATCATGGCCTGAAACTAGTAGTTAACATGGTAGATTCAATTGACCATATAGTATTAACCGTATGTAATATGGATAAGACAATCGATTTTTATTCTAAGCAACTAGGAATGAAACTAGAAGAATTTACTTCTGATCCAAATTTAGGAATCAGGAAATGCCTAAAGTTTGGTAATCAGAAAATTAATCTTCATTCTGTAGATAAGCTAATAAAAGGTGCACATGTTGCTATTCCAGGGACAGCTGACATTTGTTTTATAAGTTCAAGACCAATAGAAGATTGGATAAAACAATTTAAGAAAAACTCCGTTGAGATTGAGTTAGGACCAACTTTACAAGTAGGGGCAACGAGTACTTTAAAGTCAATTTATATTAGAGATCCTGATTTAAATCTAATTGAAATTTCTAACAAAATTGAGAGTTAATAAATGACTATAAATAAATATATTAAAACTCAGTGCGGTACGGAAAAATACGAGGAATTAAAAAACAAAAAAGGTATTTTTAGTAAAATTCGTTTTTATTGGTTCATTGTAATAGCTAGTATCAGAGATCTATTTTTCAATGGTAATTAATCGTTTTTTTGTTTTTGTTCCACCTAGTGCCGAAAAACCTAACAATTTTCCTGTAGTAGACACTATTCTATGACATGGAATTAAAATTAAGCATTTATTTTGTGAACAAGCATTACCAATAGCTCTTGGTGACGTACTAAGTCTTTTTGCTAGATCCATGTAAGTTTTAGTGGAACCATAACTTATTTTTTTTATTTCTCGCCAAACTAAATATTGAAATGGTGTTCCTCTTGGAAAAGCATCAAATGAAAACGTTTTACGATTTTGATTAAAATATTCCTTTAATTCTAATTTGGCTTTATTTAGTAATGCAGATTTCGAGGATTTAATATTTTTTTTTGTAAAATTTATACTGACTATTTTATTGTTTTCTTCAGTAATAACGATATTTTCTATACTAGTATTAAATATTAGGTAGTCATTATCCTTAAAGCTATTGTCCAAAATACACCGGTTTATCCTGCGATTCCCATATTTTATATTTCTCCATTGATCTAATAAATGTTTGCCAGTCTAAAAACTGCATAAGCCAACGATGAGTCTTTTTTAACGGCATAGGTCCATCGAACCATGCAATATCCGCTATCCTATACTGTCTTACGAATGGCAGAATGGCAATATCTAAGAAGCTGGGATGATTACCAAAAATCCAGGAGTTCTGAGAGTTCAATTTGTCTTCAATAATTTGGAGAGTTTCTAAGGCAAGATCCCTATGTTCCTCTTTAGTTTTAAGTTTATGATCGTCACGATAGCGAGTATAATACTTATATCGGTCTAAATGATACTTAAAGTCACTATCGAATTTTTCGATGATAAGTTTAGTGTCTTTTTGATGATTTATAATTGTGTTTTTTATATTTTCTGGGTCATTTATATCTAAGGCCCAATTCATTACGTCTAAACTTTCATCTATTATCTTATTATTCGGAAGAAGAAGTACTGGAACTGTTCCTTTTTTTGATATAGTGGTCATTTCTTCTGGTTTATTACTAAGTTTGACCTCCCTTAATTCCACCTCAATATGACTAAGTAGGATGATTAATCTTGCTCGCATAGCGTAGGGACACCTTCTGAAAGAATAAAGTATGGGAATAGTGTTATTTGTTATCATTTAAAACTTTTCCCTATATGTATCTCACCTCTTTCCGCAGCTAATTCCATCTGTTTTTGTCTGTCTGCATATCTGCGTTTCTTTTCTATACTAGTTTTGTCTATGCAATGATAACACGATACTCCTTTTACATAGGACTTCATTTTTTTGTCTTTTTCAGTTATAGGCATTCTACATGCATGGCACATCGAGAAACTTCCAGGGATTAGCAAATGTTTAACAGATACTCTTTCATCAAATACAAAACATTCACCGTCCCATAAGCTTTTTGTTTCTGGAACTTTTTCGAGATATTTTAATATTCCTCCTTTAAGGTGAAAAATATTCTTATAACCTTTGCTTATGGCATAAGCAGTCGCTTTTTCACACCTAATCCCTCCTGTACAGAACATAGCAATATTTTTTTTATTGTTATTCAATGTATTTATATTTTTTTCAAACCAAGAAGGAAATTGTGAAAAACTTGCTGTTTCAGGCTTAATTGCCCCTTTGAAAGTTCCAATTGCTGACTCATAGAAATTTCTAATATCAAGTAATACTGTCTGTGGATCAGTAATAATATTGTTCCACTTATCAGGAGAGATATATTCTCCTACAATTTTTGCTGGACTTATGTCTTTCTCTCCCATTTTTACAATTTCATCTTTTAGTCTCACTTTCATCCTATGAAATGCAGGCCTAGTATTATACGATATTTTTTTTTCTAGACTCTTAAAATTATTGTCTTTTTCTAGTTGATTAAAAAATTTACAAGTATTTTTTTCTTTTCCAGAAATAGTTCCGTTAATTCCTTCTGAAGCCAATAATATAGTTCCTAAAAGCTTATAATTGAAACACATTTTATTTAAATTACCTTGTAATTTATATAAGTCGTCTATTTTTACAAATTTATAAAAAGACACAATGCAAACTTTAGAATTTCTTGCTTTAGATTCTGGTTCCATGTGATTTTTCTTCAATTACATTGTTTCAAGCAAATCGTCTAACTGAGATGATAATGCTTTCTTTCTCAATTTAAATAAATAAATTGGTATATTTTTAGTGTGTTTAGCAAGAGAAATTTTTGTCTCATCAATACTTATACTATTTTTATTTTCTTGGTTTATGATGATTGAGTTAATGTTAATATTATTCATTTCTAATATGTTTAATGCAGTAAGGGTGTGACTTAAGCTGCCTAGATAATTCCTTGTTATAAAAATGACAGAAATATCCAATTTTTTAATAAGATCAAGAATAGTATAATTATTATTTATAGGGACCATTATTCCACCTACTCCTTCAATTAAAAGAATCTTATTAAGTTTTTGTGCGCCTGAAATTCTATGTTCACAAAAATGGACTACTTTAGAAAAATTTATACTTTTTTTTTCTATCCTTGAGGCCATGTCTGGAGATAATGAATGCTTAAATCTCCAAGGTGAAGTGTTTTCAATGTTTTTTATATTTTTTTCTTTGTTTAATGATTCAAGCAATATTCCTGTATCAGAGAAAACAGATTTTTTAATATCAAATCCACTAATTATTGGTTTTATTGCATCTATTTTTATTTTTAAACTAGTAGCTCTATTAATGAGTTCGCGCGTAATATAAGTTTTACCTACATCAGTTCCAGAACCTGTAATAAAAAATGAACTCATCTGTCTATCCTTTAATAGTGATTAAATAATATCTCTTATATTTTTAATTATCTTTGCAAGCCTAATAATTTCATTCTTTTTATGGTTAGCACAAAATGTAAATCTCAATCTTGAAGTGTTAGGAGGAACAGTTGGAGGTCTAATAGCTCCTACATAAAATCCTTCTTTTTCGATAATTTTAGATGCTTTTAGAGTTTTCTTCTCAGTACCGAGTATTAAAGTTACAATAGAAGATTGAGGCATAGGAAGTTGAGCCTCCTTACAAAACGTGACTGCATTTTCCAGAGGTTTTTTGACTAATTTTTTATCAGTTTGAATAATTTTTATGGCGGCTATTGAAGCCGCTATATTGGCAGGCGGTAATCCTGTTGTATAGATTAGACTTCTGGCTTTATTATGCATCAGGTCGTTTATAATTTTAGGAGCAACTGTGAACCCTCCATAGCTTCCCGCTGCTTTTGAGAGAGTTCCTATTTGAACTAAAATTTCGGGAGTAGGTTTAAATTCAAATTGAGAACCTCTTCCTTCTCC
Organism: uncultured Rhodospirillaceae bacterium; assembly: GCA_964576635.1. Classification (GTDB taxonomy): domain Bacteria; phylum Pseudomonadota; class Alphaproteobacteria; order TMED109; family TMED109. Next base: position 12,678 of record CAZNVN010000034.1, on the reverse strand, counting down.
TAACACGCCAAATCCATGAGCGTCGTCTAAAATTATAGAGGCATTATATTTTTTTGCTAAAAATGATAATACTTTTAAATCCGCAGTATCTCCATCCATACTAAATACGCCTTCCGTAAGAAGAAAGCATGATCTATATTGGGATCTATTTTTTTTAAGAATATTTTCAACATGATTATTATCATTGTGCATAAATTTAATATTTTTAGCTTTCGATAATTTTATTCCTAAGTTTGTGGATGCATGACTTAATTCATCATAAACTATTAAATCATTTTTTGAGGCTATAGCAGGAATGACTCCTGTATTAGTTAAAAATCCACTACCAAAAACACAAGTGGATTCCCCTAATTTAAAATTAGAAATTAGGCTTTCCAGTTTAGTATATAAAGGATGATTTCCTGAGACTAATCTTGATGCACCTGCTCCAGTGCCATATTTTTTTATGGCGTTAATGCTTGCATTAATTAGAGTTTTATTTTGTGTTAAACCTAAATAATCATTGCAACTAAATGAAATAAGCCTTTTCCCATTTCTAAGCACTTTTGAATCTCTTGATCTATAGCTTTCATTTAAAATACGTAATTGCGAGGTATTTTTTATTTTTCTGATTTCATTATAAAAAATATGTTTTACATCATTTTCCATAAAATTTCTTCTTGCTCATTAAGTTACAACCATTATTATGCATACATGCATAGAGAACATAATAATTTAAACAATACTATAAGACATGATTGGGATATAGAAGAATCTATAGATCTTATAAATAAGCCATTATTAGAATTGGTTTATGAAGCGCAGACTTTGCATAGATTAAATTTCATTAAAAATGAAATACAAATGAGTAAGCTTCTAAGTATAAAAACAGGATCATGCCCTGAAGATTGTGCCTATTGTCCACAGAGCTCTCACTATAATGTAGGTCTTAAGAAAGAGTCTTTAATGCCTCTTAAAGATGTAAAATTAGCGGCTACAAAAGCTAAAGAAGAAGGAGCTACAAGGTTTTGTATGGGAGCTGCTTGGAGGGGACCGACTGACCAAGACTTAGCAAAAGTATGCGAGATGGTCCATGAGGTTAAATCTTTAGGTTTAGAAAGCTGTGTTACCTTAGGTTTATTGAAGGAAGGGCAAGCCGAAAAGTTGGCAAGGGCAGGACTGGATTATTATAATCACAATATAGACTCTTCAGAAGATTTTTATAAATCGATAATTTCAACTAGATATTTTTCAGATAGGTTAGATACCTTATCTAAAGTACGCAAATCTGGTTTAAAAGTGTGTTGTGGTGGAATAGTGGGAATGGGAGAAAGCCGCAAAGATAGAGTTGAAATGCTAAGATCCTTAGCAAACCTAGATGATCATCCAGAGAGTGTACCTATAAATCTTTTGATAAAAATTCCAGGTACTCCACTTGAGAAAGTTGAAGATTTGGATCCAATAGAATTAGTAAGGGTAGTAGCAACTGCAAAAATAATGATGCCAAAATCTACAGTAAGATTGTCGGCAGGAAGGGCCAGCATGTCAACTTCAACGCAGGCATTGTGTTTTTTGGCAGGCGCTAGTTCAATTTTTATGGGGGATATACTTTTAACTGCTGAAAATTCTGGTGACGATGTAGATAGTGAAATGTTTGACCAATTAGGTCTAATTCCTGAAAAAAATATCGAGAATACAAATCTTTGACTGAGCCTCATCCAAATATTTGGTTTCCATATGCACAAATGGGGCAACTTAAAAATGTACCTAAAGCTATTAAAACACAAGGCTCAAAAATTTATTTAGAAAATAATAAAATTTTGATTGATGGTATTTCCTCGTGGTGGACAGCTTGTCATGGTTATAACAACCCTAAAATCGAAAAGTCGATAATCAAGCAGATAGAAAAGATGCCTCATATAATGTTTGGTGGTTTTTCTCATGAACCAGCAGAGAACCTAACGGATAACTTACTTGGTATTCTATCAAAAAAATATAATCATGTCTTTTATGCAGACTCAGGTTCGGTAGCTATTGAGGTCAGTATGAAGATGGCAATTCAATATTGGTTAAACTTAGGGGTAAAGGGAAAAAACAAATTTCTCAGTTTTAAACATGCCTATCATGGAGATACATCAGGGGCAATGTCAGTGTGTGATCCAGATGATGGTATGCATTCATTATTTAAGAATCATATATCTAAGCAAATAATATCGGAGATTCCTAATTCTAATATTCAGAGAAAAAAGTTCGAAAAGATTGTGGCTGATAATAAATCTGAAATAGCAGCTATCATTCTTGAGCCTTTAGTACAATGTGCAGGTGGAATGAGAATGCACTCTACTCAAGTTTTAAGTTACATAGCAAGTGTTGCAAAAAATAATAATATTCTATTTATCCTAGATGAAGTAGCAACTGGATTTGGACGAACTGGAACTATGTTTGCATACGAGCAGGCAGATATACAATCTGATATTATATGTCTAGGAAAAGCTTTAACTGGTGGGACTTTATCATTGTCCGCTGTAGTAACTACTCGTGATGTGTATGAGGCTTTTTTAGGTTCTGATCTTAATAAAGCTTTAATGCATGGACCTACATACATGGCTAATCCGCTTGCATGTGCTGCGGCAAATGCTTCTATAGAAATCTTTAAGGATGAGCCTCGATTAGAGCAAGTTTTAAATATTGAGAAAATAATTAAAGATAGGATGGAGACGTTTAGTAATTTTCCTGGAGTGTTAGATGTAAGATCAAAAGGAGCCATTGGAGTAGTTCAATTAAAAAGTATCCCAGATTTAAACTGGCTTAGGAATAGATTTATAGAAAAAGGAGTTTGGATAAGACCATTTTTAGATATTATATATATTATGCCATGTTTCACTATAGAAGAAGATGAATTAAATCAACTTTTAGATGCTATAGAGCAGATTATTCCCGAATGGGCAGACAAATTCTATGAACAGATCAAATAAATGTATAAATGAACAGTAATTTTGAAATAAAAATCAATCGCTCTATTAGAAGGAATTCCGTTGCATTGATTGTTAAAGATAATACTTTGTATGTAAAGGCTCCTTTTTATATATCAGAAAAAACAATAAATAATATAATTACTATTAAAAAAAAATGGATAACTAAAAAATTTGCTGAAGATAATATTTTAAGAGGACAACCTATAATAAAATATAATAATGGAGATATATTATTATTTAAAGGGAAACAATATAAATTAAATGTAAAAGAATTTTCTTCTAATAAAGTAGAACTTACAAATAATTTTTTTAATGTATATATCAATGAATCCTATCAAAATAAGGTGATCATTAAAGATACTATATTGAAGTGGTATTTCTATGAATCTAAATATTATTTAAATAAAACAATTACTTATTATAAAAACTTAATGGATGTATCAGTAAATGATATTAAAATAAGTGAATATAAATCTAAGTGGGGAAGTTGTAATAAAGCAAAAAATTTAACTTTTGATTGGAGAATAATTATGGCTCCAGAACAGGTTTTAAGATACTTGGTAGTACATGAGCTATCTCATATAAGACATCCAAATCATTCCCTCAGTTTTTGGCGTAATGTTGAGAGTTTTATGCCTAGCTTTAATATTCATAGAAAATGGCTAAGTAAAAATGGCAAGTTCTTGCTGAGATATTTTGATTAAGTGAATTTACATTAAATATATTTTACAAAAATCATTTAAAATATAATAATATATTTATTAGCAAAATTACTGGAATGGGGATGAGTAATCATGGATATAGATGCTGGAAGTTTAATTCTTCAATTAAAAGATAAAGAATTATTTAAACAACAATGTTTTATAAACGGTGAATGGGTGGATGCTGTAGGTGGTGACACCTTTGTAGTGAAGAATCCTTCAGATTCTTCAACAATTGGAACTATGCCTGCAATATCTAGAAATGAAGTTAAAAAAGCTATTGATTCTGCTCATTCTTCCTGGCTAGGTTGGAAAAAATTAACAGGAAAGGAAAGATCCGTTATTATTCGCCGCTGGCATGACTTAATTTTAGAAAATATTGATGACCTTGCTCTTATAATGACACTAGAAAATGGGAAGCCGATCCCAGATGCAAGAGGTGAGATAGTTTATGCCTCTTGGTTTGTAGATTGGTTTGCGGAAGAAGCCAAAAGAACGTATGGGAAAACAATTCCTTCTACAATGTCTGATAGAAGAATAATAACAATTAAGCAGCCTGTAGGTGTGTGTGCATTGATAACGCCATGGAACTTTCCTGCAGCAATGATTACTCGCAAAGCAGCTCCAGCGTTAGCGGCAGGTTGCCCTATGGTAATTAAACCGGCATCTTCAACTCCATTTTCTGCCACCGCTCTAGTGGAATTAGCTCATAGGGCAGGAGTACCTAAAGGTGTCATTAATCTCATTACAGGTTCTGCAGCAGAATTAGGAGATGAACTGTGTACTAATAATAAAGTTAGAAAAGTGTCCTTTACTGGTTCGACTGAAGTAGGCCGAATATTGATAGAAAAATCTGCTTCAACTATAAAAAAGGTTTCCATGGAATTGGGAGGCAATGCTCCTTTAATAATTTTCAAAGATGCAGATATTGAGGCAGCTGTGGAGGGTGCTATAGCGTGTAAATATCGTAATAGTGGGCAAACATGTGTTTGTGCTAATAGGATATTTGTTCAAGATGAAGTATATGATGAATTTTCTGAAAAATTTGCTGAACGCGCTTCAAAACTTAAAGTTGCAGATGGGAGGCAAGGTGGTTCTGAAATTGGGCCACTTATAGATATGGCAGCGATAGAAAAAGTGGAAGAGCATATAGATGATGCTGTCAAAAATGGAGCTAGTATTATAGCTGGAGGAAAAAAACATAAATTAGGTGGTCAGTTTTTTGAGCCCACTGTTATGACTAATGTTTCAAACAAAATGAAAATTTTTGCAGAAGAAACTTTTGGTCCCGTAGCTCCTTTAATACGTTTTTCTAATGAAGAAGAAGTAATTTTAATGGCCAATGATACAAATTTTGGTTTAGCAGGATATTTTTATAGTAGGGATATTGGTCGTATATGGAGAGTTGCAGAAGCATTGGAGTTTGGTATGGTGGCCGTAAATGCAGGCATATTATCTACTGAAGTTGCTCCTTTTGGAGGAGTTAAAGAATCTGGTACTGGCAGAGAAGGTGCAGCAGAAGGAATAGAAGAGTATCTAGAGACTAAATACATGTGTATTGCTGGTATAGATAAATAGAAGTGGTGAAATCTTATAAAATATTTATAATTAAGTTTTGATGAAATACAAACGTTTCGCTATTTGTTCCACTGATATGAAAGCCGGCGGAATATCTGCAATGCTAGGTATACATTCAGTAGCTTTAACATCAATTGGTTTTAACTTGAATGCTATTATTCCTGGAAACTCAGATGCTAGTAAGACTTTAAATTATATTGTAAGTGAAGAAAAATTAGGAAAATCAATAGAGCAGTATAATTTTAGTAAGTGGAATTTATATGCAGCAAAAATAGGATTAAATGATTGGTTGTGTAAAGCATTATCGAATGTTGATGGATGTTTTGTTCATAATGCGAGGATTATTCCATTAATTAAAAAAATCTCTTCTATACCTGTTTTTGCTGTTAACCATACAGGAAAGAAATCACAGAATAAATATCTTTTACAAGCAGATATAGTTTTTTCTGTAAATAAAACAATGCAAGAACAATTAATTCAGTATGGTTTAGATTCGTCAAAAAGCATACTTTGTCCTAATGCATTATTAAAGTTTCCTAAACAAATAATTTCGAAAACTGTAGATAGAGTTCCTACGGTAGGAGCTATTGGGCGTATGGTTGATAAAAAAGGTTTTTTTGATTTTATTAATACATTAAAAATAATGAAGACAAAAGGGATTAAATTTGAGGCTAAACTTGCTGGTGATGGAATATTACTTGATAAGTTAAAACAATACTCAGTTGATCTACCAGAGTTAAAATTTTTAGGATGGATTGAAAATAAAGAACAGTTTTTTAATAATTTAGATATATTTTGTCAGCCTTCACTTTTTGAACCGTTTGGCCTTACTTTGATAGAAGCCATGTCCATGTCTTGTCCAGTAGTTTCAACTAATTGTGATGGACCAAAAGATATAATTATTTCTGGAAAGAATGGTTTTCTAGTTCCTATAGGAGAGCCAGATTCTATGGCTAAGACTATTATAGGACTTATAAGAGACAAACCTCTCAGAAATAGGATTGGAAAAGCTGCGAGAGATGAAGTGGATAAGAAATATAGAATAGAGAATCTAAGTAGTATATTACAAAAAAATATATTTAATTATTATTCTTAAATGCAATTTAAGCGTGATGCTTCTTGAACTTTATGAGAATCCCATTTTGTATTTGCTGATTTTCCACCAGGACACATTCCAAATCCAGTTCTAATATTAATTTTTATTAAGGAAGGACATTGATGGATAATCAGTTCTGAAAATAATATTGTAAGTTTTCCTGTGTCACTTGTATATTTATATTCTGGTTGATATCTATTGCATACATATACAAATATCACACCACTTTTGTATAACTTGCCTGATAAATCTAAAATAAGAATTTCTAATTCTCGGTTTTTCAGCGTGTACTTGTAATTCTTTAGGCATTTTTCTAAAGAATAAGAATCAAAAAAATTTTCACATTTTTCAATGTTTTCAGATTTTGTGCTGAATGAAAAAAAAATAATAAATAAAATAATTAATATTCTCATGTTGATTATCCACTAGTAGCTTTGTACAACTATTATTTATTATTTGGTATTAATAAATTTAAATATACATAGGAAATATATTGAATAAAAAATCTATAGAAAAAAATTATTATGACCTAATAGTTCTTGGGGCAGGATCAGGAGGAGTGCGAGCTGCAAGAGTAGCAGCTAATCATGGTGCTAAAGTAGCTATTGTAGAGAGCGTAAGAGTAGGTGGTACTTGTGTTTTAAGAGGATGTGTTCCTAAAAAACTACTAGTTTATGGGTCTCGCATAGCTCAAGATATAAAGGATGCAGAGTGTTTTGGTTGGTCATTTGGTTCTGTAAAGCATGATTGGTCTGAATTAATCGAAGCAAAGAACAATGAATTAGATAGATTAAATAGAGTATATTTAAATATTTTAGAATCTGCTGGAGTAGATATAATTTATGGATTTGCCAAAATTGTGGATAAAGACAAGGTAGAAGTTAATCAACGTCATTATATTTGTAAAAAAATTTTAATTGCTGTCGGAGGCAGACCTTATTTACCTCAAATTGAAGGAAATAAGTATTTTATTACTTCTGATAATGCTTTAGAATTAGACACTTTTCCTAAGGATATTTTGATATATGGAGGTGGATATATAGCACTTGAGTTTGCAGGTATTTTTTCTACTTTAGGTTCAAAAGTAAGCATCATTTACAGGGGAGAAAGTCTTTTGAGAGGTTTTGATGAAGATATAAGAAAAGATATATCCAAAGAGTTACTAATTAAAAAGATTAATATTATTACTCATTCTCAGATTTTGTCTTTAAAGAATCATAATAATAGATTTGAGGCCTCACTCAGCAATGGAAAAAAAATGTTAGTTGACCAGATACTCTGTGCTACAGGAAGAATTCCAAATACGGATGGATTAGGTTTAAGAACTATAGGCGTCAATATAGGACCTAAAGGGGAAGTGTTAGTTAATAAATTTAATTGTAGCAACATTAAAAATATATATGCCGTGGGAGATGTAACAAATAGAATAAACTTAACTCCGGTGGCAATTGCAGAAGGGCAGAGATTTGCAGATAATATTTTTGGCGGACAAAATATACCCTGTGATCGAAAAGATATTCCATCTGCTGTTTTTTCACAACCTGCAATAGGGGTGGTAGGGTACACGGAAGAAGAAGCTACCGAAAAATATAAAAAGAAGGGAGGTATAATGGTTTTTAAAACTTCATTTACTCCTATGAAACAGACCCTTTCTGGCGGCAAAACAAAGATAATGGTCAAAATGATAGTATCCAAGCATAACGACAAAGTTATAGGTATACATGCAATAGGTGACGATATGCCAGAGATAATACAGTTAGCAGCTGTTGCAATAAAAGCAGGTGCTAAAAAATCTGATTTTGATAGCACCATGGGGATACATCCTACGGCAGCAGAAGAAATGGTAACGATGAAATAATAAATTCTTTTATAAATTTAAACTTGGCAATATCTATCACAAAGAGTATGGATATAACCAGTTTTTAGAATTATGAGAACTTTTAACAGTAAATTATAGAATGTATAAATTATGAGTAATATCTGGTCAATAGACTCTTGGAGAGAGTTCCCTATAAAGCATCAACCAATATATGCTAATGAGGATCATTTAAATGAAGTGGAAAATAAACTCAAATCCCTTCCTCCATTAGTTTTTGCTGGTGAAGCGAGAACCTTAAAGGATAGGCTTGCCAAAGTATGTGAAGGAGAGGCTTTTTTATTACAGGGGGGTGATTGTGCCGAGTCTTTTTCTGAGTTTAGTGCAGATAATATTAGAGATACATTTCGTGTAATACTTCAGATGGCAGTAGTTTTAACTTATGGTGCATCATTGCCTATTGTTAAAGTAGGAAGATTAGCAGGACAATTCGCAAAACCCAGATCTGAGCAGACAGAAGAACGTGATGGAGAGTCCTTACCGTCCTATTTGGGCGATATAATAAACAATATTGATTTCGATAAAAAAAGTAGAGACCCTGATCCTGAGCGTATGCTAAAAGCATATAGTCAAGCAGCAGCTGCACTCAATCTACTTAGGGCATTTGCAACTGGAGGTTATGCTGATTTAAATGAGGTGCATAGATGGAATTTAGAATTTTTAGAAGGTAATCGCCTAGATAATCGTTACAATAAAATTGCTGATCTAATAGGAGAGTGTTTGAAGTTTATGGATGCATGTGGGGTGAATAAAAATACTTCAAGAGTTGTCTCAATGGTAGAATTTTTTACTTCTCATGAAGCTTTATTATTAGGATATGAGCAAAGTCTTACTAGAATTGATAGTATTACAGGGCAATATTATGATTGTTCTGCACATATGCTATGGATAGGAGAAAGAACTAGATCGATTGATGAAGCTCATGTCGAATTTGTGAGAGGCATTGGAAATCCTATTGGAGTTAAAATCGGACCGAGTATGGAAGCAAAAACTCTGATTCCTCTTATAAGTAGACTAAATCCTGCTAATGAACTGGGCAAAATTACCTTAATTTCTCGTATGGGAGTAGATAATATAGGTACTGTTCTGCCAAATTTATTAAAATCTGTTAAAAGAGAGGGACTTAATGTTGTTTGGTCCTGCGATCCTATGCATGGAAATACTTTCAAATCACAAACAGGATACAAAACTAGATCTTTTGAAAATATAATGAAAGAAGTAGAACATTTTTTTAATATACATAGATCTGAAGGAACTTATCCAGGTGGTGTTCACATAGAAATGACTGGGCAAAATGTAACTGAATGTGTAGGTGGATCTCAAGAAATTACAGAACAAAACTTAGCAGATCGTTATCATACACATTGTGATCCTAGATTAAATGCTAGTCAAGGTTTAGAATTAGCTTTTAATTTGTCAGAAGAGTTATCTAAAAATAGAAACAAGTAATAATCCTAAAACTAAGAACTAACGATATTTGCTTTAGGAAATGCTTTTTTAATTTTATTACGTGTTAAGTTATCTGAAATTGAGTAGGTAGTAGATAATATATCAGCGAGTGTTGCTGATTTTGCAATTACAGCTGTTGCCCTTGAGAACTTCGAAGAATCTTTATCTAAAGCATTAAATAAGTGATGTTTCCCATTAGGAAGAAGCGTACTTTTAGGGTCTGTATACGAAAATCCATTATTTTGTATTTCATATTCAATGTCATTCATTTTGACTTTCCATTTTTTATTATTTAAGTCTATTCCGTTTCCTTTTCCTTCGCCAAAGTTTATAAGGCAATTATTTATTCCATTATTTAATATTATTTCATTTATTCGATCGGTAATAATCCCTTGTGCAATAGCATTTAATGTTATTTCAGTATTTTTGTTAGATAAAAGTACAATCTTATTAGAGTACTCAATATTTTGAAAACCTATTCCTAACAAATTAGGTTTTTTTTCTTTTATAAAGGCATTCCATAATGGTTGAACGGTAATATCAAATGTGCCTTTACTGATGCTATAAAATTTTTCGCTGAGTCTAATCGCATTTACTAGGTCTGAATCAGGGCTATACAAAATTTTATTCTTATTCAATTGGTTTATCTGGCTGTCATTTCTTTGTAGATAAAAAACTTTTTCTAGTCTATTAAGTTCTACTAAAATTCTATTAATTAATTTAAGTACCTTATTTTTACTTTCTGATATGATAATCATTTCTGCCGGGTTCCCAAAAAATATTCCATTCCAATAGTATCTGTGTAGATTAGTAGTTTTTGCTATAGCTAAATTAGATAAAAATGGTAAATTGATACCAATTATTTTTAACAAGTTTCTTCTATTCATTGTAATATTTTTCAATAAATCAGCCCTTAATTTTAACAAGAGGTGGACATCGCGTATCATCAAAATATTCTAGTTGACAATCAAGGCACCTAAAACACTCACTCATTATAATTTTTCCTTTTTGTTCTCCATTTGAAGGAATGGCCTGTATAGGGCAAGAAGAAGAACACAAATTACAGGGTGAACCGCATTCTTTTCTCCTTTTTAAAAAATCTGTAAATCTGAGTTTTCCTATAATTGCAATGCTTGCGCCAAGTGGACAAGCATATCGACAAAACCCTCTTTCTAAGAATAAACTTAATAGAAGCAAGGCAATTGCATAGAGGACATAAGGCAACCCTCTATTAAATTTTGTCATTATAGCAGTTTTAAATGGCTCAACTTCTGTAAGTAAATAGGTCGTTTCCATAGAAATAAAAGAGAAGCCTATTATAGAAAATAATATAAAATATTTTAATGACCATAATTTGCTATTAAGCTTTTCAGAAACAGAAAGTTGTGGAATTTTAAATTTTTTACCTATATAAGCTAACAGTTCTTGAAAGGCTCCGAAAGGGCATAGCCAGCCACAAAATAATCCTCTACCAAGGATAAGCGCAGATATTATTGTAAAAATGAGTAAAATAAATATCAGAGGATCTATTAAAAAATAGCTTATATCAAATCCATTTATGGGAGTTTTTATTAAAGATAATATGTTAAAAATAGATAGTTGTGCTCCAGTGTACCATCCAATCCAAAGTAAGGTAAAAGTTAAATAACCTATTCTTAATATCCTATATAGTTTTCGGTATAGCATTAAATAATTTTGAAAAATAACAATAAAAATCAAAACTATAAGGAATACTATTAATATTGATACTCTAAATTTAGATTGTAACCAGACTTCTGTCCAAATGGAAGTGCTAACAATTTCTTTTACTGTTTTTGTATCAGTTATAACCAAATTCTTGTTGATAGAATAGTTTAATATTATTTTTTCAGAACCACCATCTTTTGATTCGTATATTAGTTCTAAATCCCAATCTTCTGATGGAATAAAATTATTACTAGAAGATATTTTAAATAATGATAGTTCTTTAAATTTTGGTGCTCCATCAGCACTTATTGTTGATAATCTAGTATAGTCTGATGCAGTAAATTTGATTCTTGTATTATTTTGGATAATGCTTATTCTTTCAAAACTTTTTGTTGTTCTCCAATTTTTTCCTCTGTGCGAATAACCATTACTTGCTATGAATATAAAATGATCTTTGGCTCCTATTTGAGATAGCAGCTTATCATATCTGTATTCTGCAATTATATTTTTACCTATCATTGGGTGAGAAAAAAGACCTATATAAAGATCATTAAACAAAGAGCTCGAGTTATTAAGGTCATCTGATAGTTCCGGATTAAATCCCTTGCTTTCTAGTTGATTTTTGGCTTCTTTTAACGATGTTTGTTTCCCTTGTATATAGCCATTAACTTTTAATTGATTCCATGTTTGTTTTTCCTGAATTAAGTAATTAAGTTTAGTAGATGTATTTTTGTCAAACAGTCCTATTGTGCGAGCTATAATTCTCGCAGATTTAAATATTGCCTCGTGCATTAAATTTGATGAAATTGTTCCTCTATGGACTGTATCAGGTCTTATAGGTTCGTCACTATTAACTCTTTTCATTGGTAGTAATATGTTTATTCCCTTTGATCTTTTTACAAAATCTAATAGATCTTCTTCATTTATGTCGTGTTCAAAGAGAGGTTCTGTGTGAAAAGTCAGTTTTGCTCCAGATAGGGTCCCATTAGTATTAAGTCCGACTATTATCTCATATGGAGATCGGTCATATCCTAAAGATTTTACAATCTCCCAAGTAGAGAAAATATAACCTAATAGGAAATCATCATCATAAATAGCTAATATTTCTGAATTATTTTTATATAAAGTTTTTTTAGTGTATTCTGGAAAAAATTCTTTTATTATAGAGTTTTCTATTTTATCAGAAAGTTTTCCTGATAACTCTGCTTGACAGACATTAATATGATTTAGTAGTAAAAAAAGTAAAAACAGGAAAAATTTTTTCATATTAAATAAAAATCTTTTATATAGAGTTGTTAGTAAAGTTTATACTTAGTATAAATTTTTATACATAATTTT